>JAEXFF010000210.1 GCA_023400335.1 Bacteroidota bacterium | reverse complement strand
ATATAATATTCTTTTTCATCATATTTTTATAAAAATTAATAACCCGGATTCTGTTGACTTAGGCGGTCGGCCGATGGAAATAACTGCATTTCCGTGTACGAAATGGGCCATATCCGGCGATAATGATCAAACGGGATAACGCCCAGATTATCCTGGTGTTTTTTAGCTAATTTTTCTTCCGGTGTCCTCCAGCGGACCACTTCTCTGCAATTACGCCAAAGATCCCAGGCCCTGTGTCCTTCACAGGCCAGTTCAAGCCGCCTTTCATACAGAATATCGTCCAAAGTCACGCCATTGTCGTATTTCCGGGGATCGACCGTCGTCCGTTTTTCCCGTAAATCACTGAGGTACTTTCCGGCATTGGAATCGTTACTTTTAAGGGCAGCTTCGGCCGCAATCAGATACATTTCTGAAAGACGGAAAATCTTGGGGCTCGTAATCAGCTCATTTCCGTTCCTGCCTTCCCATTTCCAGCGGGCATAGTAATATTGATAAGTTTTAGCATATTCGTAAAGGGAAAAACGGACATCCGTCGGCTCCCCTTCCATCAGCTCTTCAAAATCGGCAGTGGTGCCAATTCTCTGATAACGGGTACCTCCGACCAATGTTCCCAAAGAGACCCACTGATTCGGTTCAGTTTCGGATACATTGACCTCAAAAATGGATTCACTGCTAAAGGTATTCACCCATACTGATTTGTATTCTTCTATTTCGTAAAGGGTAAAAACCTTGGAATCGATGATATCTTTAGCTGCTCTCAGCGCTTCCGCCCAATTTTCCATATACAGATAATACCTGGCTTGAAAGGCACGGCCGGCATACCAGTCCAATCTTCCTTTCTGTCTGGTTTTACTCAGATGAGGGACGGATTCTTCCAACTCCGTACCGATATATTCCCATACTTCCCGGGCTGTATTTCTGTAGTTCGGTTGACTAATATCGTCTTTGATGGTTTTCGCGATATAAATACCGAGGGGATCGGCGGTAATGCTACCTTTTCCCCAATTTGAAGGAAGCGGAGCATGCATACGGACCATATCAAAATACATCAATGCACGTATCACGCGGATTTCTGCCAGATATTCCGCTTTTTTCTCCGATTCCTCCAAGGATTCGGCAGATTCAAAAACTTTGATGGAAGCGTAGGCCAGATTGTACAAATTGCTGTATATCATAGTTGTCACTTCGTAAGGTGTGGTGTTGTAGGAATAGTAATCAGATAACCAACCTGTATTGCCTGCCCGAAAATCATCACCCATCAAATCCCCGCTGAACATAAACGTTGCGTCGTAATAATATCCGTATGCCCCGCTGGTCAGTTTCAGGTAATTATAACAACCGTTTGTAAAATTATTAAGATCGTTAATGTCCGAAATAACTTCCGTGTCCGGCAGACTGGTGGAAGGGGATATGTCGAGAAATTTGTCACCACAGGCACAAACACCTGTAAACAATCCGATTAAAAGTAAATATTTGATCTGTTTCATAACATTTCTCTTTTAAAATTTAATATCAATACCGAATCTCCACGTCCGTAAAGAAGGATAGGAATAACTGTTATAAGAACCGGAATTGTTTACTTCAGGATTCAAATAATCGACACCGTAAAAGGTATAAATGTCATTCCCGTTTACATATAACCGAAGTTCCGATAAACCCAACCGCCCGATCCATCTTTTAGGGAAGGTGTACCCCAGGCTTATATTTTTAATTTTCAAATGATTGGAAGAACGCAAACTGCGGGTTGAAGTATAATTAGATTTAAAAGGATCCGTATATATAATAATCGGTGTACCCTTATCCCCCGGTTTTTTCCAGGCATTTTTATAGGCATCAAACCGTACATTTGCACTTCCGAGCGAAGCCCCGTCCCGGACTGTTGCCGTATATTGACTGTCAAACAAAGTACCGCCTATCGTAAAGGTAAGCAGGAATGACAGATCGAAACCTTTATAGGTAAAACGGTTGGTTAATCCGCCAAACCAATCCGGATATCCTTTTTTTACGATTACTTTTTCAACATCGCTCGAAGGATCCTGTGAAATACTGTTAGGGTCAATAACTGTTTTGCCGTCTTCTCCCTTGGTATTTTTATACCACTGGCTACGGCCGGTTTGGGCATCAATACCGGCGTACTCCCTCAGGTAGAAGGAATACAAATGCTCGCCCTGACGGTAAATATAATTTCCACTCTCTTTGTCTTTTTTCATTTTTTCCACTTTAGCCCGCATATAGGAAATATTAAAGTTCGTTTCCCAGCTGAAATCGTCCCGTATAAAATTCCGGGAATCCAGTGTAATTTCCAGACCGGTATTCCGTAGTTCTCCTTCGTTAACAGTCATACTGCTCCAACCGGAGGTGTACGGAGTAGACGCATTATTGATCAGGTCAACAGTATGCTTATTGTAGTATTCAACCGTTCCCCTCAGGCGGTTTTTAAAAAGTGAAAAGTCGATACCGGCATTCCAGGTATAAGAACTTTCCCATGTCAGGTGAGGATTTCCGTAGCTGCTGACCTGATAAGCCGGTTGCGACATATAGGTATTATTAATACTGAAAAGGGAAAGGGATCTGTAATAATTGCCCGGTTGGGTTCCGTTTGTCCCATAGGATAATTTCAGTCTCAGATTATCCAGCCAACTTTGCGCGGACTCCATAAAAGATTCCCTCGTCACATTCCAGGCGGCGGAAACAGACCAAAAATCTCCCCAACGATTGGAAGCTAAAAAACGTGAGGTTCCGTCGCGTCGCCAGCTTCCGCTCAAATAATATTTATTATCATAATTATAATCGAGTTTGGCCGCCCAGGAAATCAGTCTGTCGGAATTGTCATATCCCCCTACCGAATTAGGAAGGGAAGCGTTGCTCATATACAACAACCGGCCGATGGGAAGATTATAGCCGCTTGCGTCCAGAAAGTCGTAAGTCTGGCGTTTGGCTTCGTAAACCCCCGTAGCACTGACATTGTGTAATCCGAGAGAGTGGGTCAATGACAATACATTGGAAGAAACGATATTGGTATAAAAGGTACGGGTTTCATTTACCTCTCCGTGATTGGTCGCTCCCTGATTAGAAGTGGGATCCCAGGTTTGCAGATAGCGGGAATAACGGATATCAGCAGCATTCGTCGTAATAAATTTCAACCAACTGGTGATATTTACAGTTACAGACAAATTGGTCGTACTGGAGAACCATTTCGTACGGTCCCGATCTAGTGATATGGTTTCCAAAAAGTTCGGATCAGTCGAGTTAAATCCCGGTGTCTGGTTCAATTGGCCATTCGGTAAATAAATCGGCTGGGTGGGATTCATCGCCCTCAGATTGGAAATAGGATTCCCGACTGTTGCCCCCTGACTGTCTAATTTAGATTCTTGTTCCGTGTAAGCAATAGCTTGGTTTACAGAAAAATTCAACCATTGAGCTACTTTATTATTCAGGGCTAACCTGGCGGTAAAACGCTTGAAATCGCTGCCTTCTGTAATACCGGACTGCCGCAAATAGCCTAAAGAAGTATAAAAGTTGGTTTTTTGAGTGCCTCCCCGGGCAGAGAAATTGATTTTATCTTCAGACCCTTTTTTGAACATAGCCTTATACCAGTCATAATTCCGGGGAGATGTCAGATACTTTTCTAATTGGGCAGCCGTCAGATTTTCATAATCGAAGGTACCGTCCAACGGATCGTCCGGATGTACAATTTTCGCATATTCATGTAAATGCTGAAGGGCATAAACACGGGCATCGTTCTGAAGGGCCAGATACCGGTCTTCTTCAGCCATCCCCGGTAATGCATTTTGTGAATACAGATAATAATTTTTTATACCTTCCATTGCATATTGGGTATATTCACTTCCGTTCATATAATAGCCTTTCAGTTGCCGTTTGATCGCTTCGGAAGAAAAGCCTCTTTCATAGGTCACTTCAAACCGGGTTTTACCTTCCTGTCCTTTCTTTGTGGTAATAATAATCACACCGGCAGAAGCCCGGGAGCCGTACAAAGAAGTTGCAGCAGCATCCTTTAGAACGGTCATTTGCTCGATGTCGTTCGGATTAAGATTATTCAAATCAAAATCCTCACTGAGGGGAATACCGTCTACCACATACAGCGGATTTGTAGATTCGGAAATAGATCCGATACCGCGAATCTGAAGGCCTACCGTTTCTCCCGGTTGTCCGCCTCCCCGGGAAATCCGTACACCGGCCACGTATCCTTTCAATGCTTTTTCCGGAGAAACAGCCCCTGCAGCTTCTTTCATGACCTGATTCCCATTAATACTGACAGCCGATCCGGTAAAAGCTTCTTTTTTCGTCATTCCATAAGCGACGACCATAACTTCTTCCAGATCAGTACTTATCGTTTGTAACTTTACGTTTAATGCCGAACGGTTACCGGGTTTTTCTTCATGAACTTTCATGCCGACAAAAGAGAATTCCAATACAATATGTCCGTTATCTTCATATACTAAAGTATAGTTCCCTTCCACATCTGTTGCGACACCTACGGTTGTCCCTTTTACCCTCACTGCCACTCCGGGAAGCGGGACATTATTCTCGTCCGTGACATTTCCTTTTATCGTCTTTTTATTGTCTTGGGGAGTAACAGCCACCGGCCGGTTATCCCGCCGGATAATAATGACGTTGTCTATAATTTCATAACAAAGCTGTTTATCTTTCAGTAATTGGTCCAGGACTTTTTCTACCGTCTCATTTTCTGCTTTCATGTTTAGCAAACCAATCCCCTGTATATCCAATTCATTGTATACAAAACTCAGATTTGTCTGTTTTTTGATCTCTTCTATGACACTTTTAATGCCTACATTACTCATGTTTAAATTCACCAGATGTCCCTGCAAGAAACTACCAGCCTGCGCCGGTACGGAAGCAAAAATAAAAAGCAGTAATACATACGTTCCTCGTAACGGCCGGAAAATTCCGGAACGTTTTTTCTTCGTGGTCGTTTTTTCCATAACGTTTAAGTTTGTTGTGCCGATTTTTGCCGTGTGGCCAGATACGACAAAAGGTAGCCGGTTTGGTTAAAATTCTAAAAACTGATCGGTTTATTAATAGAACACCTAGAAAAGAAAAAAGTATACATTGAAAATTGTTTTTTTCTGTAAAGGATACAATAACGACCTATTCCAGAATAGACTATTGAGAATATCAGAAAATAAAGATCATACAAAAAAACGACCTGAGTATTTTTCAGGTCGTTTTTTTTATTGAATGGTGGTATCGTTTGTAACTCCCAGGATACCCAAAAAAAGAAACCTGGAGACATCCTCCATAATCTCAGGATCCAGTAGTTCCGGGACATCCCGTAAATCATGATAATACATCGGATTTTTGTACTTTCCGGTTGTTCCGGTATGAAAAGCAGGGACATCAGCCCGGTTAAACGTCGCTCCGTCAGTACGGGCAACAGCCGTAGGGCTCATTTTCCGGTATTCGGAAGTCTTGAGATAACGATGGATATATTTTTCGTTGACTTCCACAAAATGTTTTTCCAGTTGCGGGAAAGATTTAATTCCTCCCATAGAAAAACCGTCACCCCCTCCGACCATATCCAGATTGATCATACACAAAGTCTGGGCAAGGGGATATAAGGGATGGGCAACATAATAAGCAGAGCCTAAAATACCGCATTCTTCGGCCCCAAAGAGGATAAAGACGATTGTTCGTTTGGGAGATATACCGCATGTACCGAAAGCTTTGGCAGTTTCCAGCAGGATAGCAGAACCGGAAGCATTATCCCAGGCACCTCGGAATATTCCTCCGTGATTCCCGAGATGGTCCAGATGGGCTCCGAGAATCAGGGGTTTATCCTTTAACGTTTTATCTGTCCCTTCCAAAACCCCAATGACATTACAAGTCTGACTGTATGGATTATAGTTGGTTTCAGTCTGCATTTCAACTTCGCAGCCGGTATCGAAACTGGCTGGTTTTAACGTGCGGTTGATTTTTTCTTTCAATGTTTTCCGTTCCTGCCCGGAAAATTTTAAAATATCCCCGGCAATCTCTTCGGACACATGACAGAACAGTATCCCCTGATGCCTGACATTGGGGTTAGAGGTCTTTCCAATTAGCAACACTCCGGCAGCTCCATGCTCCAGAGCATTCGTTATCCTGCCCGTCGTACTGATATATTTTTCGTTCCAGATCTGATAATCTTTGTGATTCCGGTCTGTACAAGGAACGCCACCTTCTATCAATACAATTTTACCTCTGGCATCCACCCCTTTATAATCATCATACCCCAGTTCTGTTGCCGTCAAGCCATATCCTGCATATACGACCGGCGCTTTCGTTTTCCCGTTTAAAGAATTTGTTCCCGGAAAATAATCTTCTGCAATCCGGTAACTCTTCCGTCCGTTCCCGGTAATGACCTTCAGTTTTCCGGGACCCGTCATTTCCGTATAATGTATAGGGAAATGTTGAAAATAGCTACCTTGGTCACCTCCTGGTTTTAACCCCCATTCCACGAAACGGTTAGCTGCCCAATGCGCACACGCCATATATTCGGGAGAACCTGCTTGTCTGCCCTGATACGCGGGTTTACACAATTCTTCAACGAATTTATAAATTTCATTACTGGAAATGTTATGGAACATTTCAATCTCCGGGGCATAAGCCGGTTTTTCCTGAGCAAAACCAATAGTATATGCACAGAATAAGAGGACAGAAA
>JAEXFF010000177.1 GCA_023400335.1 Bacteroidota bacterium | reverse complement strand
GCAGTAAATCACGATTTTGTAGAAATAGAGGGAGATAAAGCCATTTGGTTTAATTCCTGGATTGCCGGTGGAAATGAGGTGACTTGGGATATGGTGCACTACGATGTACAGTTGATTGGTGGAGCTGTACTTCATCAGGGAAAAATTGCTGAAATGGCGACGGGTGAAGGAAAAACTTTGGTAGCTACTTTACCGGTATTTCTGAATGCGTTGACCGGACGTGGAGTACATATGGTGACGGTGAACGACTACCTGGCAAAGCGAGACTCCGAATGGATGGGACCTTTGTATATGTTCCATGGTCTTTCGGTAGACTGCATTGATAAACATCAGCCGAATTCTCCGGAAAGGCGGAAAGCTTATCAGGCGGATATTACTTTTGGAACAAATAATGAATTTGGTTTTGATTACCTGAGGGACAATATGGCGATCAATCCGGAGGATTTGGTGCAGCGCAAGCACAATTATGCTATTGTCGACGAGGTCGATTCTGTGTTAATAGATGATGCCCGTACGCCTTTGATTATTTCCGGTCCTGTACCAAAGGGAGACGATCAGATGTTTGATGAATATAAGCCCCGGGTGGAAAGATTAGTTCGGATGCAGCGGGAATTGGTAACTAAAATTTTCAACGAAGCGAAAGAGTTATTGAATAGCGATGACTCGAAAAAAAGGAAAGAGGGGGGAGTATTATTACTAAGGGCTCATAAGGGGTTACCTAAATACAAGCCGCTTATCAAATTTTTGAGTGAGCAAGGCAATAAGGCCATGCTGATCAAAACGGAGAACGAATACATGCAGGAGAATAATCGGAGGATGCCGGAAATCACTGATCCTTTATATTTTGTAATTGATGAGAAGCTGAATTCCATTGATTTGACAGATAAGGGACACGATACTATTACTGCTGCCGGAGAAGATCCCCGGTTTTTTATATTACCCAATATCGGAGAAGAGATTGCAGAGATTGAAAAAACCGTAGCAGATGAAAAAGAAAAACTGGCGAAAAAAGATGAACTGATACAAGGGTACGCTATAAAATCAGAGCGGGTACATACGGTGAATCAGCTATTGAAAGCTTATACGCTGTTTGAGAAGGATGTAGAATATGTGGTGATTGACAACAAAGTGAAAATTGTAGATGAACAGACGGGACGTATTATGGAGGGAAGGCGTTATTCTGACGGTTTGCATCAGGCGATTGAGGCGAAGGAAAGCGTGAAAGTAGAGGCGGCTACCCAGACCTTTGCGACGATTACCTTGCAGAATTATTTCCGCATGTACCACAAGCTGGCCGGTATGACTGGTACCGCAGAGACGGAAGCGGGAGAGTTCTGGGATATCTATAAACTGGATGTTGTTGTGATTCCGACCAATCGTCCAGTCATCCGTATAGATGCCAATGACTACGTATATAAAACCAAGCGGGAAAAATACAATGCGGTAATCGAGGAAATTACGCGTTTGGTCGGTTTGGGACGTCCGGTATTGGTCGGTACGACTTCTGTGGAAGTATCCGAACTATTGAGCCGTATGTTAAAGTTACGGAACATTCCTCATAACGTATTAAATGCGAAATTGCATCATAAAGAGGCTGATATTGTGGCAGAGGCTGGTAAATCGAAAACTGTGACCATTGCTACCAATATGGCCGGTCGTGGTACCGACATCAAACTGAGTCCGGAAGTAAGGAATGCCGGAGGTTTGGCGATTATCGGTACAGAGCGTCACGATTCCCGACGGGTGGATCGTCAGTTGAGGGGGCGTGCCGGACGTCAGGGGGATCCGGGTTCATCCCAGTTTTTTGTTTCGCTCGAAGATGATCTGATGCGTTTGTTTAGTTCTGACCGGATTATCCGGGTGATGGACCGTTTGGGGCATAAAGAAGGGGATGTGATTCAGCATTCTATGATTACCCATTCCATTGAGCGGGCTCAGAAAAAAGTGGAAGAGAACAACTTCGGGATCCGGAAGCGTTTGCTGGAATACGACGATGTCATGAATTCCCAGCGTACGGTGATTTATAAACAGCGTAAAAATGCTTTATTGGGAGAGCGTATTGGGGTGGCTGTAGCCAATGATATGTACGATGTCTGCGAGGCCATTGTCAATGAGTATCAGCCGGAGAATGACCTGGAAGGCTTTAGAATGGAAATACTACGGATATTGACTATTGATTTCTCTGTAGATCCGGAAGAATTCCAGAAACTGAAGCCTGAAGAGCTAACCGAGCAATTGTACGGAAAAGTGAGGGAAGTATATACCCGTAAAGTTGAACATATTGCTCAGCAGGCTTATCCGGTCATCAAAAATGTATTTGAAAACCGGGGGGATGTATTTAAAAATATTGTAGTGCCTTTTACTGACGGACAGCGGATGTACAGTGTGGTGACCAATCTGGAGAAGGCATATCGTTCGCAGGGGGAAGATTTAATGCGTTCTTACGAGAAAGCCATTATCCTGGCTCAGATTGACGATGCCTGGAAAGAGCAGTTGAGGGAAATGGATGAACTGAAACAGTCCGTGCAGAATGCGGCTTATGAGCAGAAGGATCCCTTATTGATTTATAAATTCGAATCGTACAACCTGTTTAAGGCGATGGTTGAAAAGATTAACCGGGGAATTGTTTCGACATTGATGAAGGGACAGATCCCGATGCAAGAGCCGGAAGAAGTGCGGGAAGCCCGGGAAAGGCGTACGGACCTCAGTCGTTTGAAAGAGGGGCGTTCAGAAGCGCCGGTCGCAGCTCCGAATCAGCAGCAACCGAAACCTGAACCGGTGAAAGTAGGACCGAAGGTGGGCCGGAACGATCCCTGTCCTTGTGGAAGCGGGTTGAAGTATAAAAACTGTCACGGAAAAAATGCGTAAAGACAGGAACAGTAGATATCAATGTATCGTCTGGCCGGAGGGATGGATAAAGAAATCTGTCCTGGCGGCCGGATGACTCCAATATAAAAGGGGGAAACGGAAAGGAAGAAACTTCCTGAGTAGAAAAGCTGTTTTCGGAAAACTAAAACGGAAAATATGTTATCATTATTTATCAACTGGGATGTCAGTCCCGAGATTTTTAACCTGGGTGGAATTTCTATCCGGTATTACGGTTTGCTTTTTGCATTGGCTTTTGTATTCGGTTACAAAATCGAAGAAAAAATGTTTAAATCTGAGGGACTGAGTATGGTCTGGTTGGATAAATTATGGATTTATGTTGCCATTACGACGGTAATCGGAGCCCGGTTGGGACATTGTTTATTTTACGATTGGGCTTATTATAGCCAGCATCCTCTGGAGATTGTCCTGCCTTTCCGTTGGGATCCTGCTTTTAAATTTACGGGATACCAGGGATTGGCCAGTCATGGAGCTGCGGTGGGAATCATTGTAGGGTTGTGGTATTATTCGAAAAAAGTAAGTAAACGGGCGGTATTCTGGATACTGGACCGGGCTGTTATTCCGATAGCTTTGGCGGGATTTTTTATCCGCATGGGCAATCTGATGAATTCGGAAATCGTCGGGAAGGTGACGGATTTGCCCTGGGGATTCCGGTTTATACATGCTTCCGGACTGAGTGATCCGCTTACTCCCCGTCATCCAGCTCAGTTGTATGAAGCCATTTGCTATTTAATTAGTTTTGGATTACTGATGTATTTCTATTGGAGGACCAAGGCAAAAGAACACCTGGGTTTTCTTTTCGGAATGTTCTTGATTCTGATTTTTACGGCCCGTTTTTTTATCGAATTCCTCAAAGAACCGCAGGAGGCCTGGGAGGCAGGTATGGCATTGAATATGGGTCAGTGGCTGAGTATACCTTTTGTGATAATAGGTATTATTATGGTGATTTACAGCAGAACGCATAAAGTGGAGGTAAAACCGGCTTCGGGGAGGGAGAAGACAGTGATAAAAAAGAACAAAGATATACAGCAGGGGGTGAAGGTAAAAGGATAAGCAATCCGGAATTTAAGCATAAAGGTATGTACGAAAAGAAATTTATGGAAGAGGCTATCCGTTTGGCGGTAGAGAATGTAGAACAGGGAAAGGGGGGACCTTTCGGAGCTGTTGTTGTAAAAGAGGGCCGGATAATAGCGGCTTGCGGAAATACGGTCACTCCGGATAATGATCCGACAGCTCATGCTGAAGTAAATGTCATCCGTTTGGCTTGCCGGCAATTGGGTACTTTTCAGTTGAAAGATTGTGAAATCTATTGCAGTTGTGAGCCTTGTCCGATGTGTTTGGGGGCTATTTATTGGGCCCGTCCGGAGAAAGTATACTATGCTTGTACCCAAGAAGATGCTGCAAAAGCGGGTTTTGACGATTCCTTTATATATAAAGAGATTGCTTTGCCGGAAGCGGAACGGAGCATTCCTTTTCTCAACCGGCGGGAAAATTTGGCCGGGGAGGAATTCCGGTTGTGGCAAGAAACTAAAGAGAAAACCGAATACTAAGAGAAAATTAAAAACGGGCTATTGTATCATTTATTTCCTGATTTGCGGTAATTTGTGTTTGATAAATACTTAACTACCGCTTTTTTTATAAACCAATTGTAGAGCTGTGCGAAAATTCATTAATCATCTAATTTTAATCTGAATGAAGACGATTTTCATTTTGTTATGGAGTATGTTGGCAGGGGTATCTGCGTTTGCTGTTCCGTTATGGATGCGTTATCCGGTAATCTCTCCCGATGGGAAGGAAATAGCTTTTGCTTATAAGGGGGATATTTATAAAGTATCATCAGCTGGGGGACTGGCAGAACGGCTTACGAGTCATCCGGCTTATGATTTTGCTCCGGTATGGTCGCCCGATAGCCGTCAGATTGCTTTTGCGAGTGCGCGTAACGGAAATTTCGATGTTTTCCTAATGCCGGCGGAGGGGGGAGAACCGAAACGTTTGACTACGTATTCCGGTAAAGAGATACCTTATGCCTTTACTCCCGACGGAAAATATATTGTATATGCTGCACAGATACAGGATCCTGCGCAGAGTGCTCTTTTCCCTAAAGCTTTTTTGACGGAACTCTATAAAGTATCCCTGAAAGGGGGCCGTCCGGAACAGCTGTTGGCAACAGCTGCTGAAAATGTCAACTTTACCCGTTCCGGAG
>JAEXFF010000090.1 GCA_023400335.1 Bacteroidota bacterium | reverse complement strand
TCTTTCTGCCGGGTCCATTCAAGTCCTTGCTACGATTGATTTGAAAAAGGGAGAGCCTTTGATTCATGATTTAGCAAAAGCGTGGAAGGCGGATCTCCGGATTTACCTTCCGGAACAATTGAAAGGTATAGAAGTACCTCATCCCTCGGAAAAAGTATTTGAAGTGACAGGGGTATACGGAGTAGCGGAATCGGCAGCATTAAAGAGTGCCGGAAATACTGTATTATTGATTGAAAAACAGAGGGGATGCCTGAAGGAGGATAATCATTTTACCTATGCTATAGCTTTGGAGAAAACTGCGGAACGGGGTGGTTTTATTGAGATTGTCGGTGCAGGGCCGGGGGATCCGGAATTGATTTCTGTAAAAGGGAAGCGAATGTTGGAAGAGGCGGATTTGATTTTATATGCCGGTAGTCTGGTACCGGTGGAATTGACTTATTACGCTAAGGCTGGCGCCACTGTACGGAGTTCGGCTTCTATGACGCTGGAAGAACAGTTTGCCTTGATGAAAGAATTTTATGATAAAGGATTGTTTGTCGTGCGTTTGCATACGGGTGATCCTTGTATTTACGGAGCTATTCAGGAGCAAATGGCGTTTTTTGATCACTATGGAATGCGTTATCATATTACTCCTGGTATCTCTTCGTTTTTAGCGGCGGCGGCGGCATTGCGCTCTCAGTTTACTATTCCGGAAAAGACCCAGACCATTATTTTGACCCGGGGGGAGGGGCGTACTCCTATGCCGGAGAGGGAAAAGTTGCATTTGCTGGCCCGTTCACAGAGTACAATGTGTATATTCCTGAGTGCTTCCATTGCTGAAGAGGTTCAAAACGAGTTATTACAGCATTATCCACCGGAGACTCCTGTGGCTGTATGTTATCATTTGACCTGGAAAGATGAGAAAATATTCAGGGGAAAATTGGGGAATCTGGCAGCGATCGTAAACGAAAATCAGTTGACCTTGACGACAATGATTGTCGTGGGAGAATCTATAGATAACCGGAACGGGTTATCTAAATTGTATTGCGGGCATTTTACTCATCTCTACCGGCAGGGAAAAGATACAAGCAATTAGTTCGTTTTAGTTTGCAGCATTTCCGATGAAAATTTAATAAAGAAATTGTGATTTTAGTATTTGGAGGAACGACGGAAGGACGAATTGTCCTACAGCTGTTGGATGGAGCCGGGAAAAAGTATTATTACTCGACGAAAGGGGAGCGGCAGCGGGTGGAGAGTCATTCTGCGGAACGGCTTACCGGAGGTATGGATGCTACTGGCATTGTTTCCTTTTGCCGGGAAAAAGGGATCGGATTACTGGTAGACGCGGCCCATCCTTTTGCGGTACAATTGCGGGAAAATATAAGGCAGGCAGCTATGGAACTGGATATACCTGTCATACGTTATGAGCGGACGTATCCTCCCCGGGATACTTCTTTTGTCTGGTGTGAGTCGTGGGCGGAAATAATTGCTTTTCTCCGCAGTCGGAATATCGGGAATCTGCTGGCATTGACGGGGGTACAGACCATCCCCCGTCTGGAAGCGTATTGGCGGCAACATAATTGCTGGTTCCGGGTATGGGGCCGGGAACAGTCATTGCCTTTAGCAGAGAAATATAATTTCCCGGTAGACAGGCTATTGTATTATGAAGAGGGGGAAGAAGTGGGGAAACTGATAGAACGGATTCGTCCGGATGCCGTATTGACAAAAGAGAGTGGGACATCCGGTTTTTTCGAAGAGAAAGTGAGGGCGGCAGTAGCAAAAGGAATACCGGTAATCGTACTGAAACGCCCTTTAATCCCGGAGACTTTCTATATTGTCAGAGGAGAGAACGGTTTCCGGCATCAGTTAGAACGCTTGTTGCCAGGTTTTTTCCCTTTAAAAACAGGATATACTACGGGTAGTTGTGCCTGTGCGGCAGCAAAGGCTGCGTTAATAACTCTTTTAACGGGAAAAGTCATACAGAGCTGCCGGTTTACCTTGCCATGCGGAGAAGAAGTGGAATTACCGGTAAAGATTGGCAGAAAAGGAGAAGGAGAAGTGACTTATACCGTTATTAAAGATGCGGGAGATGATCCGGATGTTACCAACGGATGCGAAGTGAGTGCTACCGTGAATTTAAATACAGCCGGAGAGATTCGTTTTTTGCAGGGGGAAGGAGTGGGAAGAGTAACTTTGCCGGGTTTGGGGTTGGAAATGGGGGCCCCTGCCATAAATCCGGTTCCCCGCCGGATGATGCGGGAAGAGATTCAGAAACTGCTGACATTTTATAAAATTTCTGAGGGAGTGGACGTAACGCTTTCTGTAGCCGGAGGAAGAGAATTGGCCTTAAAGACCTTTAATCCCAAGCTCGGAATAGAAGGAGGGATTTCGATTATCGGGACGTCTGGTGTTGTAAAACCTTTTTCTGCAGAGGCTTTTATAGCTACTATCCGAAAAGAAATTCAGGTAGCCAGGGCTTTAGGATGTGCTCATATTGTCATTAATTCCGGAGCTAAAAGTGAGAGAATATTAAAGGAGCATTTTCCGGAATTACCGGTTCAGGCTTTTGTCCATTATGGAAATTATATAGGTAAAACCTTGGAAATAGCCGGAGAAGAGCAGATAGCCCGTATCACAATGGGTATTATGATCGGAAAAGCTGTAAAATTAGCGGAAGGCCACGGGGATACCCACAGTCGTCATGTACTGATGAACCGGGATTTTATCATTGCATTGGCTCAGGAAGCGGGAGCAGAGGAAGAAGTTCTGGAAAAAATAAGGCAGATTACATTAGCCCGGGAGCTCTGGCTGATACTTCCTCCCGCTCATCCTTTTTTCGATTTGCTGGTACAGAAATGTCAGGAGGTATGTACTCCTTTGTTTGGAAGCGGTTGTCTGGAAATAATTTTAATTCCGGAAATCGGTGAAGGATAGAATCTGAATTTATTCTTTGGAAACGGGGTATCGAATAAATCTTCATATAAATAACCGATCTTTTGCGCAAATGTGTTAAGATATAATGCTTCCGGAAAAGAAAAGTGCGGACCGGAATATTTGTTGGCTGAGACAGTTTCTTCCATAAAAATCCTTTTCACTCTGCCGGCCGGAAAACGGAGGCTTTTTCTTCGGAAAATGCTGACAAAGCCATTTTTATTGTATCCTCAATTGTCGCGTTTAGCAAAGCTGTTTACGGGGTAATTTCTTCTTCCGGAGATAAATCCATTATTTCATTCAGTATGAGATCTCCTCTTCCGATCCGGAGGGAACAGGTAAAGAAATCTCTTGGTGCACCGTTTTTTTCTTGTAAATATTTAAATAAGCATCGGTTTCTTTGAGTAATTCTTCGATAGTCGTCACTCTAATCGGGGCATGCTGAGGAAAATGCAGTATAAATTCAGGGTTTCGCAATTCGCCGGTTTCTATCAGAATATCGGATTCTACCTTTCGGTCTGCCAGAATTCCGTTGCGTTGTAAAGCTTTACGAACCATAGCATATTTTTGTCCGTGTCCGTTGAGCCGGATGTTGTGCCGGTAGTTATTTGTAATCCGGAAGAGTCCGGATTCCAAATCGAAAGTGATCCCTTTGCGGGCAAAAAAATTACTCAAATGGCCGCTTAATGCTAAATCTTCAGGAGTACCGGTTGTCAAACCGTTTATTTTATCCATTAACCAGATTTTATCGGCAATTTGAAGGGCTAATTCCAAATCATGGGTAGACAGGAAAATTGTTTTATCGGATTCACGGGAAAGTTGATGAAGTAATTGCATAATTTCGACCTTACTGGGAAAATCCAGAAAAGCGGTAGGTTCATCCAAAATGATTATCGGAGTTTGTTGTGCCAATGCTTTTGCGATCATTACTTTCTGTCGTTCTCCGTCGCTTAGGGTGTGTATCATCCGTTGGGCTAAAGGACGGATATTGACGATATCAATGGCATTTGCTACGATTTGTCGGTCATCAGGGCTGAGTTTTCCCCAGAATCCGGTGTAAGGACTACGGCCCATGCCCACTAACTCCATTACGCTCATATTGCGGATATCGCATTTTTCAGTTAAGACGATGCCCAATAAAGTGGAGAGTTCTTTGTCGGAATAAGTGCTCACGTCTTTTCCCAATAGATGAATTTTTCCTGCCAGTTTAGGCTGAAATGCCGAAAGCGTTCGCAGAAGGGTGGATTTCCCGACCCCGTTTGCCCCTAACAGACAAGTCAGTTCCTGACTGTAAATATCGGCATTGAGATTTTGGGCAACTGTTTTCTGACTTCCTTTCGATTTATAGCCGATAGAAAGATTTTGTACCGATATAGTGGCTCGTTTATTCATTCCATTCATTTTTACGTTTGCGGAATAAAACGGAAGCAACCACCGGGGCTCCGATCAGGGCTGTAACAGAATTTACCGGCAGTGCCCCTTCAAAACCGGGCATGCGGGCGATGAGATTGCAGAGTAAAGCCAGGGCTGCTCCCATGGTCAGGCTTGCCGGCATTAAAATACGATGATCTGAAGTCTGAAAAATCGCGCGGCAAAGATGAGGCACTGCCAGGCCTAAAAAGATAATGGGGCCGCAATAAGCTGTTACAATTGCAGTTAGTACTCCGGAACAGCTAATGACTTCTATACGGGCACGTTTTATGTTCAATCCCAGGTTACGGGCATATCCTTCTCCTAATAAGAGGAGATTCAGGGTTTTTACCAACAGAAACGACAGAGGAATAAGAATAACCATCAGAATGACAAAAAGAGTCATTTGATTACCGGATACCCGGGAAAAACTTCCCAGTCCCCAGATCACATAAGCTTTAATATCTTCTTCCACACTGAAGTATTTCAATACCCCAATGATGGCATTAGCGATGTAACCGATCATTACCCCTATAATTAACAAGGTGACATTCCCTTTGATTTTCCGGGAAGCAAAGACAATGAGGGACATAACTGCCAAGGCTCCTGAAATGGCTGCAACTGACAGGGCGACTTCCCCGATGAATCCCAGATGGCTGAGGGCAACCCCTCCTATACTTCCTGAAAATAACACGACAAAGGCTACTCCCAGACTGGCTCCGGAACTGATTCCTAATACGGAAGGGCCTGCTAACGGGTTGTGGAATACGGTCTGCATTTGTAAACCGCTGATAGACAGGCCTGCTCCTGCAACAAGTGCTGTCAATGCCTGTGGAAAGCGGGATTTCCAGATGATATTCTGCCAGGTCTCCGGTTCATTACCTCTGTCCAGAAGGATATTTCCGATCGAAGAAAGCGGAATAGATACCGATCCCCAAACCAGATTCAGAAATAAAAAGAAGAAGATGCAAAGGGTAATCAGAAAAATCCCAATACTGTTTTTACCCGGATATCTCATAATCGGCTATTCTTTTAATAAATGATAATAAACGGGAGTATAATCCGGTAACAATTCCGGATGAAATACTTTTATAAAATCGGAAAGCAAAATATCCGGTTCCATTGGCATTTCTTCGTAATAGGCTTTTTCCCGCATGTTGCAGTAAATGACACCTTTCTGGCGGAAAGCCCGGAAATCAGCATACCGGGCGTCCTGCGCTTTCAGTGCTTCATAGGAATAACTGCCCGGAAAACTGTTTAAAATCCGCCAATAGTCTGCTTTATCTGCTTGATTGTATACTGTTTCAAAATCCAAATTTATACCTCCTGAACGCAGGTCGTCTTTCAAAAAATAGTCGGCTCCGGCATCTTTGAAAACCTGAGCTAAAAAGCTGCGGCCTCCTACAGCATACCAGCTACCTCCGTGAATTTCTCCGCTCAGCACAACCGGTCGTTTTTTTGTATGGGCCGTTAATTTTTTTAAGTTATTATACCGTTTCTCAATGCTGTTGAAAATTTCGCTGGCTTCTTTTTCTTTTCCCGTCAGTAAACCGATGAGTTTGATCCATTCTGCCTGTCCCAGGGGAGTCGTTTCTTTATAACCCAGATGGGGTAACAGGGGAATATCCACTTCTTTCATGGCATCGTATCCGCCTTGCTTAAAAGGGGAAATCAGGATTACTTCCGGGGCCAGACTCATGATAATCTCCGGATCGAAATTCCCTTCAATACCGATTTTTTGTGTTTTCCCTTCTGCCATTTGTTGACGGATCAGATTGTTTCTGAGAAAACGGGTGCTGCTGATCCCCACTACTTTTTCGGTAGCGTTTAAACGGATAAAATTAGAAAGCTGCAAAGAAGTCATGCACACAAACCGGTTTACCGGGAGATCGAGAGGAATTATTCCTGACGGTATCCGGGGCTTTGTTCCCCTTTGACGGAGAGCGAAGCAATATTCATCACCTTTCTGGGACTGAGGATCCCGTATTCGTAACAAAATATAGTTTTTCCCGTATTCCAGCCTGAATCCTTCTGCATAACGGACTTCTAAAAGTGTTGCAGGATTTCCTGAAGTCAGTTCCTGGGGGCTAGGTGTTTGTTTACTGGTATTGGATTGGCAGCAGATAAAAAAACTACTGCATAATATAAAAATAAGAATAAAAAGACATTTCATTTTCTTTTCCTCCGAAAGATTAATTAATAATTGTTTACGAATCGGCAGGTTTTCTGACTTGTCATCTTTTCTCCTTCCCAAAGCGATTACTTCAGTGGATATTTTTCAAAAAGACCCGTCTTTAGGCGGTTAAGACTTTACAGCTGCGGGGACAGTTCCGGATTTTCACGGGATTCCCTTTTCTTTCCGTTAGGAAATTACCGACGCATGCGCAAAGATAGCATTAATATTTTGACCGTTTTTATTTTTTTTCTGATTTTTGCAGGGAAATAGGATCTATTCATTTT
>JAEXFF010000113.1 GCA_023400335.1 Bacteroidota bacterium | reverse complement strand
GTATAATCCCTTATCGTCAACGGTGTCGCACTAAAATAATGCTCAATTTGCCCGCAAATACCAGGGAAATAGCCTTCAAGTTTACGTAACACCCGTTCTTCACAAGCTTTTTTAAACGATTCATAATCTTTCCCTCTCTGCCCGGTAGTTGTATTTTCCCAAAGCCGTACATCTTCAAAATTCATCAGGCAATTGACGATTATTTTTTCGGCATATTTTTCTTCACTTTCGGATTCCGGAGGCGTCATTACCATCATTCCCATAGGCCATTCTTCCGGTTTATAATTCCCGACTTTCCAGATCTGATCATAATAGTCGGTACAATAAATATTACTATTCAGATAAGGAAATGTATTTTTCCTGACTTTCGCAAACAGGATAAAAGCCGAATAAGTGTTCGGCATACTTTGTATGCGGTTCCGGTAAGCTTTTGTAAATTGTGCCGGATCGATCAGGTTAAGCGTAGTAAACGGATGTAAAGCGGAAATATATTGCAGGGCCTTATAACGCTTTCCTTTTTCCGTAACCACATACTGTACTTCGCGGTCCTGGGTTGCGATCTCCCTTACGCCATCCCCACAAATCACCTCTCCCCCGTGTTTCCGGATGAGAGCACACATTGCGTCTGCCAATTGCTGACTTCCTCCGACAAAACGGGAGGCTCCTTCGATAAACAAACGGTTGATGATGGCATGTACATAGAAGGGTGTCGTATCATACTTACCTGCGTAGAGCGCATTATTCCATGCAAGTAAATTCTGTAAACGGGGATCCCGGATATAACGAGCAATAAATTCCCCAACCGGACGGATAATCGTTTCATCCTGATATAAATCCGTCCTGCCTTGATCCGGCAACCGCATATTACAAAGGTAAAATCGGTCTGCCACAGCATAAAGGGCTTCCGTATAAAGGCGGATATTATCCTTCTCCTCCGGAAATAACTTTGCCCAACCGGCTATAAAATGCTCTTTCCCTTTTCCTATCGGATAACTTTTATTTTCACTTTTTACATAGACCCGGTCGAAAGCTTCCGGATCCAAAGGTTTAATCTTCAACTGATCGAAAATACCCAGATAGGAATAAAATTTACGCAAAACCCCTCCCGGCTGAAATCCGCTGATATAATGAATTCCAGTCTCATACCGTACACCTTTTCTTTTAAACATATGCAATCCACCGCCTGCTACAGTATGTTTTTCCAGCACTGTTACCCGGTATCCTTCTTTACATAACAGGCAAGCTGTAGTCAACCCTCCCAATCCTCCTCCTATAATTACGACTGTTTTTTCCATTTCCCGATATTTTTCATACTTCATTAATGGCACGAATAATCGTATTTATTCCTACTAATTCGGCACAAGTAAGCATAGCCCCGGTCGTCACGCCCAGCATCCCGTGAGAATTGGTATTTTGACCTGTCATAAATAAATTGGGAATATATGTCCGTTGTGAAACAACCGTCTGTACCGGACTATTCACATCACGCATAATCCCGTACATAGCTCCGGCCGCTGTTGCCGTATAATTCTCATATGTCAAAGGGGTAGAAATTTCGTAAAATGCGATTTTTTCCCGAATACCAGGAAATTTACGGTTCAGAGCCTCAATCAACTGTTGCGCCCGTTTTTCCTTAAATCCGGCGTATTCTTCCCCTCTTTTTCCCACCCTTGTTCCCTTCCATTTCAAAACTTCATCGTAACGCATATAAGAAATCAGCAAGGCTCCCTCACTGAAATTTCCCCCATCCTCAGGAGCCTGATGCATATAAAGATATCCACGGGGCCAATCCGTCTGGGTATATCCGGTACAACTCCATATATCCGGCACATCATAATGAAAAAAATTACTATTGTAATAAGGGACCATCCCTTTTTTAAAGCCCAGGTAAACTGTAAATCCGGCAATCGTATTTTCCAGGTTACGGATGCGCCGGCAATAAGAACGCTTTACCATACTCTCCTCCAATAAACCGATCATCGCCTGCGGGTGAATGGCAGAGATAAAATATTTTCCTTCCACAAAACGTCCGTCCCTTAGTTTTACACCCTCCACTGCCTGAGCTGTCCCAGTCAATGCGGTTACTTCACTCTCTAACCAGACCTCCCCTCCCATACAGCAAACCGAATCACTCAAAACATCTGCTATCTGTTGACTCCCGCCTACAATACGGTAAGCACTCTGAATGTAGGAATGATGTAAAAAAGCATGTACATAAAAAGGAGTTTTTCCTTTCTCTCCGGCATATAAAGGAGCATTTCCGGCCAAAACATTCCTGAGTACGGAATCGGACGTAATATGACTGATATAATCACTGACACTAGTTTTAACATATTCCGTTTCCAAAGGCAAAGTTTGCACGACCTCTTCTAAACGGGAAACCGGCGAACTAGTCGCGATCCTCCGGATGACTTCCACATAATGCTCCAAAGCTTTTCTCTCTTTCGGGAAAAAAGCAGCCAACCCCTCTATGTAAGCCTTATATCCCATTGCTGAAGGATAATGTTGCCCACCGTAAGAGATGACATCGAATGCCTCTTCATCCAATTTTCGCAATTGTACCCGGCCGGTCAAACCAAAATACTTCCAAAAACGGGAGAGCGGCTGTCCCTCTTCCATACTTCCGATATAATGCATCCCGGTATCAAAAAGTGTCCCTTTCCGCCTAAAAGATTGCAAACATCCTCCGATAACGGCATTTTTCTCTAAAACGACCACGCTACATCCCTGTTTACACAAGATATAAGCACTCAATAAACCGCCTAATCCCCCACCGATAATCACAACGTCGTATTTCATGTCACTCATTTTACCGTTCAAATTACACAATCAAACATCTCATCTGTTAGAGCTGTACTTTTTCCCACCCGATATTCCAAATGCCGGGGGCGTAATGGACAACGGCCGGCCACTGCAATTTTATCAGCATCCTCGTCCAAAGCTACTATTTTTATATCTTTCCGCACCAAAGCACAAAGTAAGGCGAAAGCCCCTATTCCGCATTGTCTTATCACAATTCGGGCACCAGCAGGAATTTCTGCAATCTGTCTTTCCTGCTCCGTCCTGTTTTTCAATTCCCGTTGGGCTTCCCTTTTAATTGCTGTTCCCTTATAACGATAATTTGCCAGCACG
>JAEXFF010000092.1 GCA_023400335.1 Bacteroidota bacterium | reverse complement strand
ATCCCATCCCTGGGCAAAAACGCGGTAATCCACTAACATTCCCACTCCAATCAGGAAAAAAGGGATAAAAAGGGCATTCCCGACAAACTCAATCCGATTCATCAGAGCAGAAGTATTGGGAATCAACCGGTTCAATGCCAAACCGGCCAAAAAAGCCCCGATCACATCTTCCAATCCTGCCACTTTCGCCAGAAAAGAAGCCAGGAATACCAATGCCAGAACAAAGATATACTGGGCAATATGATCCTCATACTTTTTAAAAAACCACCTTCCCAACATCGGGAAAATAATCACCACAACCGCAATAAATACAATTGTAGAAATCGTTAATTTTACCCAAAACTGTCCATTGATATCTCCTGTAGACATGCCGACAATCACAGCTAAAACCAACAACGCCAGCAAACAGGTAACCACCGTCCCGCCTATGGAAATATTTACAGCCCGGTTTTTAGTCACCCCATATTTACTCACAATAGGATAAGTCATCAAAGTATGGGAAGCAAACATACTGGCCAGTAAAACAGAAGTCGGCCAGCTAAAATCCAAAAGATATATTCCGGCAAGTGTCCCCATGATCATCGGGATAAAAAAAGTCAGCAATCCGAAATACATACTTTTATTATAATTCTTTTTCAAGTCGGCTAAATCTATCTCCAATCCTGCAACAAACATGATATAAAGTAATCCCACTTTTCCGAAAAGTTCGATGCTACTATCCCGGGCCATAATATCCAAGCCATTCGGTCCTATAAGGGCTCCTGCAATAATCAATCCGATCAGATCCGGTATTTTTAAACGATAAAGTAAAATAGGAGCCAACAAAATAATAAACAATAATACCGAAAATATTAAAACCGGATCCGTTAACGGGAACTGTAAGACACCTTGTAACATACTCATGCTCATTAATAAACAGGTAACTTTTTTATAACGGACAGCAACCTGCATTCATTTACTTTCTCAACGACCTGCTTAAATCACTATTCAACCTTCCACGACAGACGGGTAGGTCAGTTGAATTACCATCACTCTTAAAATACAAAAATACGATAAAAAAGTGGGATTGGAAAATCCCGATAAAGCAAGGGATATTCCCGTTATTGATCATCCCCCGGGGACGGGGGAAGGTGCTAAATTTAAACTTCAGGCTAGCAGATACGACAGTTTAGTTCCAGTTTACAGAACGACACAATTACAACCTGAAAAAGAATCTTTCACTTCAGTGATTTTACCGTCCTTAACTATCAGATAATCAATATCGTCCAACGAACCGATAATATACCTCTCTGCCGTATTTAATTTATGGCTGTCTGCGAGAACAATTGTTCTGCAGGCCCGTTCCAACATCAACCGTTTGATCACTGATTCTTCTCTGTCGGGAACGGACAAACCGATCTTCGGATGAACACTGCATACACCTAAAATCAACCAGTCGGCACGGATCATTTGTAATGTCTGAAATACAGGAACCCCAACAGTTACTTGTGAATCTCTGAAAACTGTCCCTCCAAAGAACACCACTTCGATAGCAGAACGTCCCATTAATTGAGCAGGAATACACCCGGCGTGGAATTCACATCACTCCGCAGGATTTAAACGGTATAGAAGAGTATTCCGCTTTTCCGAATTTAAAATCGATTGTCAGTTCAAAAGGATTTTTCCGTTATGCTCCTGTCATGACAGGAAGCGTTGAAGGACTGCAATACCTGAATAAAAAATACGATGTACTGATTGTATCCTCAGCTACAGAGCTCCTGAATTGCCTGGATGATAAACAAGCATGGCTGAAGGAACATTTTCCATTCATCTCCTGGCGTCAGCTGGTATTTTGCGGAAAAAAGAACAGTATTACAGGAAATATCATGCTAGACGATCATCCTAAAAATCTTTCGTATTTCCAAGGAGAACGATATATATTCACACCACCCCACAATACAAATATTGAAAACTCCACTTATCACAGGGTATACAACTGGGAGGAAATCAGGGAAAACTTATAACACCCCATCATTTCTCTCCCAGCAGGAATACTTTTCCACTCATTTATTTGAGGATCACATAATTCATGTAACCCTCTTCTGTTTATCAAATTCTTTAAAACAATATCTTATTCTTCGTACCTCATTATCGTTTGCTCACGATCGGCGCCGACAGATACAATTTTTACCGGGACTCCGGTCTGTTCCTCTATAAAGCTTACATAAGCATTAAACTCTTCCGGGAATTCATCCTCAGAAGTCATCTTTGTCATATCTGTTTTCCAGCCAGGAAATGCCTCGTATACAGGTTCTATTCCTTCAGTAAATTCATAGGGGAACTCTTCAGTAATTTCATCGTTAATCTTATAAGCTACACAAGCTTTTATGGTATCAAAAGAATCCTGGACATCGCTCTTCATCATAATCAATTGAGTTACCCCATTAATCATGACAGCATATTTCAGAGCAACCAGGTCCAACCATCCGCAACGACGGGCCCTACCGGTTACGGAACCAAATTCATGTCCTAAAGTAGACATGGCTTTGCCTACTTCGTCGAACAGCTCCGTCGGGAAGGGGCCACTCCCTACGCGGGTACAATAAGCTTTAAAAATACCATATACTTCTCCGATCCGGCGGGGAGCAACGCCTAAGCCTGTACAAGCGCCGGCACAAATTGTATTGGAAGAAGTAACAAACGGGTAAGAACCGAAATCGATATCCAGCATAGTCCCCTGGGCACCTTCTGCCAATACGGTCTTACCTTCTTTCAGCAAATTATTAATGACATGTTCGCTATCAATCAAAGCAAATTGTTTCAAATATTCAATAGCCTCAAACCATTCTTTCTCCAATTCTGTAATATCGTATTGATAATTCAGGGCTTTCAGTATCGTTTCGTGTTTTGCTTTTGCCTTTGCATATTTTTCAGGAAAATTATGCAGGATATCTCCTACCCTTATGCCGTTCCGGCTAATCTTATCTGTATAAGCCGGTCCGATTCCTTTTCCTGTCGTACCAATTTTAGCATCTCCTTTTGCTGCCTCATAAGCAGCATCCAACATACGATGTGTAGGTAAAATGAGGTGGGCTTTTTTAGAAATACACAACTGCTGACGGATATCGTGACCGCTTGCAGCCAGACCTTCTGCTTCCTGTTTAAAAAGCAAAGGATCCAGAACTACTCCATTTCCGATAATATTCATTTTTCCACCCTGAAATATTCCGGATGGAATAGAGCGCAAAATATATTTTTCTCCAGCAAACTCCAAAGTGTGACCAGCATTCGGACCTCCCTGAAAACGGGTTACCAAATCATACTTCGGTGTTAGAACGTCTACCACTTTTCCTTTCCCTTCATCTCCCCATTGTAATCCAAGTAACACATCTACTTTCATTTGTATTATTTTATTAAAATGACTTCTGATTATCCTATAATAATTCAAAAATCGAGTTATAATTATTACTATTTGCCTTACCTTCTTTTTTCACTATTCAACGAAACGACCAGGCCTTCTTTCACTATATCACATAAAAATTGTTTCTCCGGGGAACATTGCCGAAAAAACACAAACATACAAAGTTAATCTTTTTAAAAGAATTTCTATCTTTTCTTTCCTCTTTTTACAAGATTAAATTTTACAACATACAGTCTTTTTTTCTGAACAGCCGGTACTTCCGCAGGGATATTTTCATTTTTTCCCCGACTGACAAGACTTACAAATACCGTAGATATACATTAAACGATGGTGTACAGAAAAGTTCCGCTTCCCGGCAATATAATCCGTTATTTCATCCAGGCGATTGTCAGAAAATTCTTCCACCTTTCCGCATTTCAGGCAAATCAGATGTTCGTGCCGGTCATTATTATATGCTCTTTCAAACTGAGCGGTATTATTTTTAAACTGATGTTTGATCACTAAATTACAATCCAGTAATAACTCTATTGTATTATAAATCGTCGCCCGGCTTACCCGATAATTCTTTTTATTCATTGCCATAAAAATGGATTCAACATCAAAATGTTCGGGACGGGAATAAATTTCTTCCAATATGGCATAGCGTTCCGGTGTTTTCCGGCAACCTTTTTTTTGCAGGTAAGCTGTAAAAACTTCCTTTACCACATCTTTCATTTTCCCTGTATTCATTCGTAAATAACATCAATTTTCAAGATTCTCTACCCGGGATACTTTTTCGACTCCTTTCAGAGAAGATATTTTTGAAATCAAACGATTCAAATCGGCTGTATTATGTACATACACATGAATCATCCCTTCAAAAATACCATCTTTCGTCTCAAAGTGTATCATCCGCATATTTACACTGTTTTCTTTGGATATAACCGCAGTGATATCGCTCACGACTCCCACTCTGTCAATACCGGATAGCTGCATAATAGCTGGGAAAGACATGACTTTGTGAGTTACCCACCGCACAGGTACGATCTTATCTCCATAGCTGGACATCAACCGGATAGCTTCCGGGCATTTACGCTTATGAACCATCACTTTTCCTCCGATATTGATTCCCACCACATCATCTCCCGGTATAGGATTACAACAAGAGGAAATGACAATATCGGTATTTTCGTCATTTACCTCATCCTCCCGGCTATCCCTGTTTTTCCGGTCTTCGTTATCCCTGTCACTCCAAAGGAATTGCAGCTTCCAATACTTCATAAATCTATTTTCAGCTTTCTTTTTCAACTCCTTTACGATCTGTTCCCTTGTCAGCGCGTTTTTAGCAATCTCAGCATACAAATCCTCTTTATTTTTCAACTTCAACTGCGCCAGTATTTTTTTCAGGGGCTCGGAGGTAGAAGGTAATTTCAGCTCTTTTACAATCCCGTCAAAAATGACAATACCCCGCCGGATCTGATCTTTTCTTTCTTTCTTAAATGCCGCATCAATATGGGATTTCGCCTTTGCTGTTACGACAAAATCCAGCCATTCCCTCTGAGGCTTTTGCCTGTCACTGGTCAGCACCTCTACCTGATCTCCGCTTTGAAGCACATAACTCATCGGCACCAACTTATGATTCACTTTGGCTCCGATACAGGTATTCCCGATCTCTGTATGTATATCGTAAGCAAAGTCCAAAGCGGTTGCTCCTTTAGGTAAAGTCTTCATATGTCCTTTAGGAGTAAACACCCGGATTTCTTTAGCGAAAAGATTCAGTTTAAACTCATCCAGGAATTCCAAAGCATCGGAATCAGATTGCTCCAGCATTTCCTTAATCCCGGCAAGCCATTTATCCAATTCAGAATTGCCTTCTCCTCCCTCACTTTTATATTTCCAATGTGCAGCTAAACCTTTTTCAGCGATCTCATCCATCCGCTGGGAACGGATCTGAACTTCAATCCACTGGCCAGAAGGCCCCATCACAGTTACATGCAAAGCTTCATACCCATTCGCTTTAGGCGTGCTTACCCAATCCCTGATCCGCTCCGGCTTCGGCCGGTATAAATCAGTTATCAGAGAATAAATATTCCAGCACTGCCACTTTTCAGGTTGTTCTGTTTTAGGATTGAATACAATCCGCACGGCCAGTAAGTCATAGATTTCATCAAAACTGATATCCCGTTTCTGCATTTTCAGCCATACCGAATACACACTTTTAGTACGGGCGGTTATGGTATATTCATACCCGTTTATATCCAACTTTCCCCGGATAGGTTCAATAAATTTTTCAAACAAACCGGAATATTCCCTGTGGTAAGCTTCTATTTTTTTATCGATTACTTCGTATTCTTCCGGATGCTCGTATTTTAAACTTAAATCTTCCAATTCTGTCTTAATGGCATGAAGCCCCATACGGTGGGCCAGAGGAGCATAAATGTATAAGGTCTCGCTGGCAATTTTTACCTGCTTATGTTCCGGCATAGAAGATAACGTACGCATATTATGCAAACGATCGGCGATTTTAATTAAAATCACCCGTACATCATCGGCCAAAGTCAGGATCATTTTCCGGAAACTCTCCGCCTGCTTACTGGTATCCGATCCCATTACCTCCCGGATCTTCGTCAGACCATCTACCAGAGAAGCGATCTTGGGACCAAATAAACTGGCAATATCATCAACCGTATACTCTGTATCTTCCACGACATCATGCAACAAGGCGGCTACAACAGATTTCGTTTTCAGCCCGATCTCCTTTGCCGTTATTTTGGCGACAGCTATCGGATGCAAGATATAGGGCTCTCCCGATCTTCTTTTCATCCCTTTGTGGGCCTCATTGGCAAAATCAAATGCCTTCTTTATTAACTGTTTACTTTCCTTTGTTGTACCGGGCCATAGTGAGGCGAGCAAATCGTCGAAAGCATTTTTTATTAATTCCTGGTCTGTCATCATCTCCTCCTTTACTACAACTAAAAGAAATAAATTCCCTTTTTCTGATCCTTGCCTGCCGGGAACCTATTTTCATCTCTTTTAGAAATTGTCAGCAAGCTATCTCAAAGATATAAATTCTCGTAAATATATACGATTAGCAATCATAAATTCTGAAAAAATAAAAAAAATTTATAGCTGATCTGTCTTTCCGGTTTTTATCTTTTACCTTACAAAAATCATAGCTCTATTTGCTCTGCAGACAAATTCTTTCCTATAAACATCCCCGCCATACGAT
>JAEXFF010000051.1 GCA_023400335.1 Bacteroidota bacterium | reverse complement strand
ATAACGGAAATACCGCCTCATAAAATCGATTACCCGCTGATCTTCCGTAGCAGCATAATATTGCTGCATAATTTTTAAAACGACCATACGCGGCCACCAGTCTTCAGCATTAGTCCGTTGTAATCCCGGTTCAGGTTCATAATTCCGGGCAGGTCCGAAAAAACCATTCTCCTGCTGACTTGCTAATGCCCATTCAATCCAGGGCTGTACTTTTGCTTTTAATTCATCGTCTTCCAATAAATAAGCCAACGGCAATAATCCGTCAATCCAGTAAGGCCCCCTCTCCCATTGGTCTCCATCGCCTCCCAGCCAGCCGTTGCGTTTACCCATTACTTCAGGATATAATACATCCATTCGGGAAGTGGCTCCTTCCCTTTGCCGTTCGAGCATTTCCTGCAACCATCCCCGGGCTTTTATACTCCCCAGAGGCAACTCCATATATTCCTTCTGCAGTAAAGGCGGACGATTATTCCGGTAATTTCCTGTATGCTTTTCCGCCTTTAGCGGAAGCGACATCCAAATAACTGCCAGTGTTCCCCATACACCTTTCCGGACTGTTCTCTTAAATTCCATAAATTCTTTTTCTATTTTATCTCTTAAAAATTACTTTCCGGCTACCTTTCTACTCCCGATAATCCACCCATACTTTCATTTTTCCGGCTTCCCGGTTATCCCAGGCATAATAGGGAATAAACAATATCGAATCTGTTTTCTGCCTTGCCGTGATGGTGATAACTCCGTTCAAAAAATCTGCCCGATAATCCGCCCTGTACTCCGTTTCAGGCGTCAGTACCTGATCGTCAAAGCGAGAATTATCCGTTTCTTCCATACAGTAGACGAGAGGTCCACGCTGCAAAGCTCTTTTCCCTCTGTCAGCCATCACCCGGGGATCTGCTTCTACCACCTGAACCGGCATGTCCATGTTAAACTCCACCACATCACCCTTTTTCCATTTCCGCCTAATAGACAGATATCCTTTGTCCGCCAACGGCTGTATAATCTCTCCGTTTACTTTTAAAGTATAACCCACACACCATCCGGGCAAACGCAGTTTTACATTAAAATCCGTTATTTCGGCAGGTTTCAGAGTCAGTTTCACTCCCCCTTCCCAGGGATAAAGCGTTTCCTGAACCAATTGCAAAACCGTTCCGGCACAGTCAAAGCGGGCTTCATTACCGATATAGAGATTTACCCACAAAGCATCTTCTGAGACGGCATATATATAATTTCCGACAGAAGGCAGAAAGCGGGATAGCTGGCTGGGGCAACAGGCTGTACCGTACCAGGGTTTCCGGTGATGCTTACCGGAAGAAGCCAAAGGATTGACATAAAAAAACCGATCCCCGGATAAGGAAATTCCTGCCAAAGCTCCATTATACATAGACCTTTCGAGCACATCAGCATACTTCCCTTCTCCCTTTAACATATTCATCCGCTGATTCCAGAAGACCATTCCGACAGAAGCACAGGTCTCGCAGTATGCCTCTTCATTCGGCAAGTCATAATCTTCCGAAAAACCCTCATTATGACGGGAAGACCCAATTCCACCGGTAAGGTACATTTTCTTTTTTACCACATCTTCCCAAAGCCGGTCCAAAGCAGCTGTATAGCCACTATCCCGGGTAATGGAAGCAACATCTGCCATTCCCGTGAACATATACATAGCCCTGACGGCATGTCCGCTGATCTTCGACAATTCGCGCACAGGGATCAGGTCCTGATAATAATCCTTCGCTTTCCAATCTCCTTTGTTATACCCCCTTTGGTCCAACAGCCACTGCGCCAATTGCAGATAACGTTTTTCATCCGTTACCCGGTATAATTTCACCAAAGCCAACTCTATTTCCTGATGTCCCGGTACCCATGTCCGTTTTCCTTCTCCGAAAGTACGGCCGATATGGTCTGCATACTTACAGGCAACATCCAGCAAGGAACGTTTTCCCGTAGCTTTATAATAAGCAATCGCTGCCTCTATCAAATGTCCGCAGCAATACATCTCATGCTTATCCATATTGGTCCAGCGGTCCTCCAGATTTCCCAATATAAAATAAGTCATCAGATAACCATCCTCCAGCTGTGCTCCGGCAATCTTACCTATAATTTCATCCAATTTTTTCTCCAATTCCGGATTCGGATTATTCATCAACGAATAAGAAGCCCCTTCAACCATCTTGTACAGATCAGAATCATCATAGACAAATCCCTTAAAATCACCATTTTCCAAACCTGCCGCAATCGCAAAATTTTTAATCCGGTTTGTTTCTTTTTCGCATTGGTTGATACAAGACGACAAGGTCACTTCCGCATGCGTTTTTAAACGAGGCTGCCAAAAAGAATCCGTTATCCTTACTTTTGAAAAATCTATCGGCTCATTTTGTTGAAAAGCTGTTTTTTCTCTCATTCCCCTGCACCCTATTATACCTGTCATACATAACACAAGAATACTGTTTACAAATAACCCTCTCATATACAATTAGATTCAATCTTACGAAATATTTATTCAAATTAATTTTAACAGGTTCTTTTTTCACACAGAACCGCTTTTCAATATATACAAATATATTCAATATTTTACATTTTAAGACATTTTCCTGTATTAATTAATTCTGTTAATAAGGTTCCCCAACCGGAACAACACACCTTCCCTGTTTTTAAAGACAAATTTCCGTTCTTCTTTATTCACCGGCAGAATTGATCTGAATCTTGCGATACCCCGTCTATATAAAATCACCTGAAGGACTTACTTTAAACTCCCTTCTTTTTATACAAGAACCTTCTTTCGGCAAGAAAAGAATAAAATTAATCTATTAAAGTTTACCACTCCGAAACCTGGCAAACGATACACAAAATTCTATACTTTTCTACGAAAGAAGGTCTGCGCTTATTATTTAAGCCCGTTTTCTGGCCGTATAAATACTTTCTATTTCAGTTTTTTCTCGTAAGTCCCGTCTTTTAAAGCTTTCAATGCCGACTGCAAAATCTTATTGTCTTCATTAAAGACCCGGTACATTTCGTTCATATCCCACATATCACGAACCATTAAAGCCCTTACCATCATTTTGATAGAAGGTATGACGGGAGGTAAAAGTTTTTCGTCTTTCGGAATACCTGCTTTTTCCCCTTTTGCCACAATTTCATCTACCATAGCATCTGTTACCCGGAAATTCTTCAAAAACTTTTCAAATGTCGGATATTCTTTATTCAGCTTTTCCCGGTTTTGATCGACATAGCCGACTACATATTCCCCAATGACATTCTTAGCATTCAGTCGATTGAAATACAAATAATTAATAGAAGTATCGATCGGCACATAAACATCCGGAATAATTCCTCCTCCTCCATATACCGGTCTTTTTTTCAATTTAGTATAATATTTCAGAGAATCGTTTACCACTATACTATCGGCATTTAACAATTCTCCGCTCTCATAGCGATTATACAATTCTTCCCGGTAATCTTCATCTTGATAAGGTTTCTGAATACAACGTCCGGAAGGAGTATAATAATGGGCAATTGTCAGGCGGACCAAGGAACCGTCTGTAAGAGGGTATTGCCTTTGCACCAGTCCTTTTCCGAAAGAGCGCCGGCCAACGATCAGTCCCCTGTCCCAATCCTGTATTGCTCCGGCAACAATTTCGCTGGCAGAAGCAGAATTCCCGTCAATTAACAGTACCACCCTTCCATCCTTCCATAAACCACTGTTAGTAGCATATTCCTCCCGACGGGGAGACGTCAGCCCTTCTGTATAGACAATCATTTTCTTGTCCCCCAGCATATGATCGCTGATGCCGATTGCAGCTCCCATATAACCGCCTGCATTCGCCTGTAAATCCAATATCAGATCTTTCATTCCCTCCGCCTGCAGCCTTTTTACAGCCTCTTCGAATTCTTCAACAGTATTGGCCGCAAATCTGGATATTTTTATATATCCTGTCGTTTTATCCAGCATATAAGACGCATCAATACTATGCAAGGGTATTTTATCCCGGATGACATCAAACTCCAAAGGTTCATTATCCCGCAAAACTTTTATCCGTACCAATGTTCCTTTCTCTCCTTTCAGGCGTTTGCGGACATCTGTATTTGTCAGTTTCACACCCGCAATATTTTCCCCGTTCACCTCAATAATCCGGTCACCAGGCAATAGGCCTACCTTTTCAGAAGGTCCCCCCGGTACAACGGATACCACCATCAAAGTATCCTGATAAATCGTAAATTGTATACCGATCCCGAAAAAACTCCCTTCTAAAGGTTCATTCATTTCTTCCACTTCTTCCCTGGAAATATATACGGAATGAGGATCCAGATCAGATAAAACCTTTATCACCGCATCCTCAGTCAATTTTTCCAAATTTACGGAATCTACATAAAATGCATCAATCAAAGCCATTAAACGCTGATACTTCACGCTCTGTCGCCTCACTTGTCCTTCATCCCACTGAGCTGCAACTGTAAAGCAAACTCCGAAAAACAGAATTCCCCAAATAATTATTTTCTTCATCTCTTTAAATTTATATATCCCGATTTTTATTTATCTTTTTCATATTCAACAACTTCAAGATCCTGAATAGTACCTTTTTCCAGTACAAAACGAACCGCTGTCCTCACTTTATGGAAACCATACCGCCCGGCAGCACCGGGATTGATATGCAGACAATCCAATTTCTTATCATACATGACTTTCAGTATATGAGAATGTCCGCAAACGAATAATTTCGGTCTTTCTTTCTCTAATAATGCTTTTATACGGATATCATACCGTCCGGGATACCCCCCGATATGGGTCATAATCACTTTGACTCCTTCACGGTCAAATACCTGGATTTCCGGATAAATTTGCCGGATTAAACCGCCGTCAATATTCCCGTATACCGCCCTGAAAGTAAAATGTTTTACCAGTTCATCGGCAACTTCGATGCTGCCAATGTCTCCGCAATGCCACACTTCATTGCAGTTTTTAAAAAAATCCAATAACTTCGGATCTAACCACCCATGGGTATCCGATAACAATCCTATTTTCATTCTGCCATAAATTTATACACCATTCTTTCCTTTATCCCTTCTTTGCCATACGGTATAAAATCTTTATTTCATCCTCCCATAACGTTTCGTCAGGGGTTTCCAATATCAAAGGAATATCGTCAAATCTTTCATCCTGCATAATCATACGAAAAGTTTCCATCCCTAATTCTCCCTTTCCTATGCTCTCATGGCGATCGACCCGGGAACCCAGTCCTTTTTTGGAATCATTCAGATGCATCCCTTTCAGATAAGGGAAGCCGATCACTTCCTCAAAATGTTCAAAAGTCTCCGCAAAACCCGCAGCCGTCCGAATATCGTAACCCGCTGCAAAGGCATGACAGGTATCTATACAGACTCCTATTCTCTTTTTATCCTCAACCCTTTCTATGATATAAGCCAACTGTTCAAAGCTGTATCCTAAACTTGAACCTTGCCCGGCTGTATTTTCCAATACCGCACAAACCCCTTTTGTCTGTTCCAATGCCAGATTAATGGATTCCGCTATCCGTTCCAGGCATTCTTCGTCACTGATCTTTTTCAGGCTGCTCCCCGGATGAAAATTCAACAAAACCAAACCTAATTGTTCGCATCTTTTCATTTCATCCAAAAAAGCTTTTCTGGATTTTTCCAATCCCCCGGATTCCGGATGCCCCAAATTGATCAAAAAACTATCATGAGGCAATATATGGTCAGGCGAAAAATTATATTTCCGGCAGCACTGCTCAAATGACGCTATATTTTCCGGTTTAAGCGGAGCTGCCCGCCATTGCCTCTCGCTTTTAGTAAACAGTGCAAAAGCACCTGCTCCCAAACCATAAGCCTCTTCCGGGGCATTTTCTACCCCTCCGGCTATATGAGCATGGGCTCCTATATATTTCATATCCCTTTCAAATTTACAATTTCACATATGATTTTTAAACCGTCATCCGCTCTCTCCGAATTTCACTGCTCTATGAAAAACTGATCATTATTCTTTTAAACGTCCGCCGAAGAAACAAAGGTATAGGGATTGACAATAAAATATGTTATTTCTCTATCGTGACATTCAGGATCTCTACTTTCATATCCGGATCGATATTCCGATTTTTTACCAACCACTTCTGGAAATCCCCATAGGATAGTTCCCGGGGTAAGGCCGGTAAACCGGACTGTTTGTCGTTTGCCTTATAAAATTCATGAGGGGAAAATATAACATATAGCTGGTTATGTTCCATTTCTTTCGCGCAGGTAAAAATATATTCATCCACCACGGAAGCAGCCCGCCCGTCAGCATGTAATTTAGAAAAAAACACATATTCTTTATTCCCTTTAATCTTCACATGCCCCTCCATATCG
>JAEXFF010000022.1 GCA_023400335.1 Bacteroidota bacterium | reverse complement strand
TACAAAAAATTGGAACACCTTTGAAGAAAATCAAACTAGAAAGAGCAGCATAAAGAAAAAAAGAGAAAGAAGGGAGAAGAATACAAAAAAGAAAACTGACCGAATATTTTACTTTTCGGTCAGCCTCATTGATCATCTAATAAAATCTATTAATCACAACCTCTAAATGTCTGGGTGGATCATAACAATCATAAATATTTTGTTCATAACAATTTCCTTTACCTTGGCAATTGTTCCAACCATCAGCAGGACAACAATACGTTTTCCATTGAGAGAATGCTCGACCACCACATCCAACAGTTCTCCAGCGTCCAACCGGATTATTTACACCACCACCTTCATCTTGAGTCAATGCCTCAATATTAGCTTTCATCATTTTCTCAGCGTCAGACATTGTAGCATACTCATGAGCCGTATAACCTGTATACCCCATTACACAGAATAAAACTGACGCAAATAAAATTTTTATTTTTTTCATAGCTTTCATTATTTTTACAACAAAAATACCTTTCTTTTCGCTATTTTTGTTTGTTTTTTGCGTGTAGTCCTTTCTATTCGACTTGCTTCAAAACCTTGTTTCGATTAAGTCACGGATGGAAGGGCTACTTTTTTTCATCCGTTCCGCTGAAATTAATTCTTACTTTTTTCCTGTATTCTCTTTTTAATAGGTTAGACAATGATACTTTGACACAAACTCATAAAATACATTTCATTTTTATAATATAAAAATAGATACGTTTTTTCACAAAACAGCATAAAAAGGTTGCGTGAAGGTTGCGAATTTTTTAAGATTAAAAAAACTATCTGCAAAGCTCTTATCAATAGGGACCTATTAGGGGCCCAATGCCGTATGAATAACTGAGAGCCGGCCTATCAGACTCCTATTGGGTCCTTATTGGAGCCCTATTGGTAGAAACCTTCTATAAACTTCTCATACCGTTTATTGCAAATTTGATTTATTATAAGCAAAGTTCCAGGGCAGACACGGATGGAAAGATCGATTAAACATTTTTATCACTTCACCAAAATCTTATCTTACCATTCACAACCGTAAACGGACGTTCCTCTTTTCCCTCGGTTCGGTTACGCAACCAATACAATGCTCCCGAAGGCACGTTATCATATTCGATATAATCTGCTGTAGCCACTTTGCGGCCCAATGATACCCACTCTCCCCGGTCAAAATACAACAGTTCGTACACATGTCCCGGATAAACTCCGTTCTTATCATTTCGGGTAATATACTTTACGACATCCACTGATACAGGTTCTTCAAATTCCACTCCGGCCGGTTGGGATAACCCACCGTAATCCAGCAAATCGTCATTAAATATATTCCGGGAATGTAATGTGTTTTTATTTATCTTGTCTGAAGCAATGCTGGTAAAGGTACAGACAGGAGATAAAACGACACTATCCCCCTGAATAAATTTCACCGAAGCGAATTCGGGATAACCGTAGCGCGTCTTTTTCAGCATCCAGTATTTATATTTCTTGCCGGTATTTACCTGCAAAGTGTCGAAAGCCATGTAGTTATAATGCCGGATGACACTGATCCGGTCGTAAGGTTCCTTCGACAGATCGTTCGTCCCCTCCAATTCTACCCCTATAATGGCATTACCATAGTAATCACCTGCTGTATTATAAGAATATTTACGTTTCAAACGCAATTTTTGTAAAACGTTCTTGTCAGCAACAAGCGGTTCGACCTCCCCATCCGATTTCACCCAAAGGGGGTAATCTGCAAAAATCGGTTTGTTCCCATCGTAATAACAAGGCATATAAACAATGTCTTTCCCGATTTTATCAAAAACCACCTTGCCTCCGCGCATCTTGCCCCAGGCCACTTCATTCCAGGCCAGGTTATTGAATACACATAAATAAGCATAACCGGTATTGGATACAACATGCTTGAATTTATACTCTAAGTCCATGGCATTTTCATACTCCTCTGTCACATCCATTTTATAAGGATCCCGGATAAAAGAGGGGATAAAATTCTCATCATCCTCCGGAATCGGATTGATAAAACTAGTTTTCCGATACACTTTAGCCGTATAAGGAGTTTGGGAATAATAACATTTGCTGTTTACAAAACGATGATCCCTCACGATTGTCCAATAGTGCCGGTTTTCCTGTGTCGGATAATGAAGAACAAAGTCCACGGCAGTCGGAATGCCGAATAGTCGATTGGTGATTTGCGTACTATAAGCCCGATCGATACAGTCTAGGGCATACCGCTTGAATAAAGTATCGGAAAGTTGGTTTTTAAGCAACTCATAATTATAATAAGTACCCACCTTATTAGACACATAACTTTGGTAACTACTCAGGCTAAAACCCAGATGTGCCCCTTTCTGAAAATCGTACATCCGGTAATAAGCGGAATCTTTCCACTCGGTCAAGGGTTCGTTATTGATCCTGTAAGGCAATACATACATAAAAAAATCTTCACACGAAAGGTCATAATGATTCTTTATTTCTTTCCAAATCCCGAATGACCGTTCGATATTTTTTATGAGGTAATCGGATGTAATTTTATGCAGGTCAAATTCTATGGTATGCTCTCCCTGGGCAACAGCAATCCGGGCAGCCATCAGGTAAAAAATCAATTTAACGGCATTGGGCTGATCACGGAAGGTGGTATCGATGTCCAGCTTCAGGCGTTGCATCGTTGTTCCGGACACGGCATAATGGGCTACCATGTTACAGATCAGGTATTCTGCTGCTTTAAATTTCAATGGATCAGGGTTTTCTTTCCGGTAATAATCCAGTACTTTTTGAAGTTCACCCCGGTTGTCTCCGCTTAACTCCAGTGCACTATTCAGATCGACAAGCCGGGGACAGTTTACCGGTTCACGCCGGCAAGCGGACAAGGTTATGGTAACACCTACAACCAATAATAATATATTTTGAAAAACCGGTTTCATAATTTCAGTTTAACTACAGACATTTTGCTATCACCTGTAATCCCATATAAGAGGCCCTCGTCTTCGTCATAGGTAATTCCCCTCAAACCGACATCAAAATTGAAGGTTTGCATCAGATTACCCTCCCAATCATACTCCAGCAAGCGGTTGGACACAAAAGCGCCTTGCCGGTCTCTTGCATAAGTTTTCCCGGAATACAAGGCATATATCCGTTCCGGAGTGACTGCGATATCCATAAAACCGAAACGATTTTCTTTTCTATAGAGAACTTGTGGCTCGGGAGTTTCCGAAATCTCCACTCTGGGATAACTTAGCTGTTCCAGTTTTACCCGTTCGATTCCTTCCGGGCTAACCCGGCAAAAATCGATCATCCCGCTATACATATCCGCACACACGAAAGCTTGCCCGTCGGGACGAAGCCGTAAAATACTACTGGCATACAGCATTCCTTTCGTTTTCTCCTGTAAAACGGGATAGTCCGGACAGTCCGGATAAGACAGACAGTAACGGACAGAACCATCCACCAGAGAGTAAAGCAAATAACGTCCCTCCCCGTAAAAACCCGTAGAGATAACGAAATCGTTTGTTTTCGCCGCAATCAAATGTTGCTCACCCCGGGGAAGTTGTATAACCGACGTTTCCGTTATCCCGCGCGTAAGCGGTGATACCGCATTCTCGATCAGTTCTCCCGTTTTGAAATCCAGTGCCGTCACACTCTTTCCATCCCATGAATTGAAAGCACTCAATGTACGGAACGGTTTCGAGGAAACCACGGCCTTCGAAGACAACACTTTGCCTGCCGGATGATCCAGATCGATTGTCTGCGCCACCCCTTCCTGCATATAGGTCGGGCCCACAATCAACCGGTTGCCCTGTTTGATAAATCCGTTTATACCATAAATTCCGGTTTGAGATAAATCCGCCAAACGAATTGCCTCCACCTGTTCGCTCTTTACTGTATTCAGACTTTCGTCATCCAGATAACGATCGGAGCACCCGAGCACGATGCCACCGAATAGCACATATAATATTCCTTTCATGATTTAATCGATTATCGCAACTTTACTTATTTGAATTCCATTTATGAAACAAAAACCTAGTGCCGGGACACAGGGATAATACGGATTTTCAGTCTCGGAAGAGGTCAAAGCCTCTACATTTTCTTTCATTAACACGCTCCAGTTTGTAGTTTGACAAACACCCAGGTTTATACTGATGGCTACGCCCGCCACCAACAATGTAAAACCTACAATTTTCAAATATTTTTTCTTCATAATACAATTTATTTTATGGGCAATGAAAATATGAAAACTCACTGGAAAAATTAAATATCAGGGTTGCTTCAAGGTTGCGAATTTTATAATTTTGCAGGCATAAATAAAAGAAATGGACAAACACTTAAAACTTATCATACTCCTGGCTGTTTGCATCATTCTGTGCAATCAACTCGTTCACTTGTATCAACTATACAAGGTCGAAAAAATTCAATACACCCATCGGCAAAACGAACTGATTAACGGGACCATTTATGAATTCAACATGAAATGTCCAGCTTCTGAAAATACTCTCAGCTTCAACGCCTTTACAAATAAATTAATTTATATAATAAACCATAAGAAAACAAGTTTCCAATTAAATACAAAAGACGATATCCGGCAAATTTCTCAACAAGGTCAGTATGATATCCGGAATCCCCGATTATGGACGTTAAAAAACTTCTACTCCTATTTACAGGCGAAACAAGATTCCACACAAATAAAGACGCTCTCTCTACAATTGGCTATCCAAGACAGTACCGGACAAATAACGGATTCCTACCCGGCACATCTTGCAATTTTACCTTTATTCCCCGAATATCGGGAACCTCTCGGTTTTATCTCCGGTGATACTTTATACGCTACATATGACTTTCCCCTCCTTGTGTTCATTCGATCGGCTATCGGGCAAATCATTCTCACCATCATTATTTCCGCTCTGCTTATTGTTTGTACCATCAACCTCTGGCAGACCATCCGTAATGAAAAAAAGAGGGGAGAATACCGGGAATTATTCATCCATAATCTCGTACACGACTTGAAACGTCCTGTCGTCAATCAGATCAAAACCTGTTACCTGCTCCGGGAGGTACCCCCCGAAGAATCGGTCCTTTTGCTCGAACAAAGCCAGCAACAACTCAACGAGATGTTGCAATCGATCAACCGGATGCTGCTCCAATCTACGGATGCCCACGGATTACGACTAAATATCCGGGAAATCGATCTCCGCGAAATGCTGGAAGCATCGGCACAACCCGATCGTTGGAACAGGCAAACAGACAAACAAGTCGATATTCAAGTCGACTTCCGGCCGGAAAACCCGGTCATTACAGGAGACGATCATTTTTTGTTCGCCGTCTTCCAGAATTTTATCGACAATGCCTTCAAATACTCCGGCAAGCAGGTGAAGATACAAATCACCTGTACCGAACCGGATACCCGGCATCTGCAAGTCAGGATAAAAGACAACGGATTCGGTATTTCTTCCAAAAATCTGAAACATGTATTCGAACGTTACCACCGGGGAGATCAGCAAGACAACCGGAAAATCAAAGGCCACGGTCAGGGATTGTATTACGCCCGGACCGTCATTCTCGCACACGGAGGAGAAATCGGTATCGAAAGCGAAGAAGGCAAAGGGACGACCGTCATAGTCACTTTAGCCCGGGAAGCCCATATCAAAAAGAAATATAAATAATAACGGACATGGATGAGGCGAAAATCAGCATTCTTTATGCCGAAGACGATGAATTCGGAGCGAAATTGACAAAAACAATTCTCGAAAAAGAGAATTTTGAAGTCGAAATTGTATCGGATGGTTCAGAAGCCTGGAAGGCTTATAAGGAGCGGAAACCGGATATCCTCCTGCTCGACCTGGATATGCCGGGGAAAGACGGTCTGGAAATAACCCGGCTGGTCAGGGAACACGATCAGCAAACACCCATCCTCGTATACACCACTCACGGAGAACCCGCAAAAGAAGTAGCCGTACTGGATGCCGGAGCCGACGAATTTATCAATAAAGAAAGGCCTCCCGAAGTTTTGATAGCATATATGAAACGAGTCCGGGAAAAAATAAAAAAATGCATGAATATTCCCCATTTGTACCGACTCTCAGACCATACCACTTATAATAGTATAACCCGGGAACTGATCATAGACGGAATAACCACACAATTGAAGACGATCGACGGACGCTTTCTGCAATTGTTATGCGCGAAGAATCACGAAGTGAGCGGCAAGTCTTATCTTATCCACGGGATATGGGGTAAGGCGGACATAAACAAAGAATCGGAGCTGAAAAAATATGCCAGCCGGGTACGGATAAATCTGAAAACCGATCCTACCCTGAAAATAGAATTCAGGGACGACGGTTACATACTCATGTCTGTCACCGGCCACATGCAGCAGTAATTGCCTCTACGATATCCCCGTACTCGTCGGGATGAACCGGCCATCGGATTGTGTGGATCTGACTATGATACTCTTTATCCTATTTCTGCGGTCTTGTTTCAGATTGTGGTTCACTTGTTCCGGAAAGCCGCAATTCGCTGTGGGATGTTCTGCTGTACGTTCAGAAAATAAAGGTTCAGTTCCTGAACGTGGTAATTCCCTTTCGGAAACAGATTACTGATGCCCGGGATGTAATAATCCTCCTCGTCCAGACCGTCAACGATCAGGGTGTGGGTTGTCTCGTCAATGCGCACCCCGATACGGTGACTCAAGGTATCTGCCCGGCCTTCGGCATCGAAAAATACCGCACCGATATGCTGCCCGGCCGGGGCGTAGGTCGTATCCGTGTGCCAGTTAAGCGGGTTGATGCAGATCACATTGTCTCGGAATAATGGCGAGACAGCTTCCGGAGCAGACACGCTGTTGTAACAGATCAACACCCCACAGTCCACCGAGTCGCGGGCAGGACGGAGCATGGGGTATTGCTCCAGTTCCTGGTCACAGACCGAAAAGCCGAACGCATAGGCGGCAATCATGTTATCATGCTGCCGGGGAGTGAGGGTGTGTTTCAGCAGTTCGATGACTGCCTTTGCTCCCTGACTGTGCCCGGCAAGGATGAAAGGACGCCCTGCGTTATAATGTGTCATGTAGTAGTCGAACGCCTGCACGACATCCCCATGGGCAACCGCGTATCTGCGTTCCGTTTCCTCATGGGCAACCATCCACGATTCCATTGTAACCTGGCGGTAATAAGGAGCATAGAAACGGCAATATTTCCCGAAGAGAGCATGGGCCAAGCGTACGGAACCGTCCACCTGGCTTCGCTGCTCCGGATTGTCGACGTCCATGTGGTGATAAATCTTGCCGTCCGCATCCCTCCAGTCCCAAATGCAGGTCGGGACGATGTAGAAAATATCGGCCTCTGCCAGCGCATCATTTGGCGCATCGAACCACATCGTACTGTGCGAATAATCCGGCTTGGCCGTCAGATTGTAGTGCGTATCAGACTTTGAGCAACCCGTCAGGCAAAAAAACACCGACAAGCAAAATAGTAAAATCATTAATAGTAAAGATCGGATTTTCATCATGTTATATTATTTTATTTAATATTGTTCATCCGTTCCGTTCAAACTTAACTCCTGAGTTTATAGAAGAAAATACAAGGGTTATCTTCTTCCTGTATGGCAAATCCCACCTCTCTCAATTTGTTCAATTCTTGCCCGGAAACGCTTTCGGGTATCTGTTTTACAAAATTCTTTAACACGAAATTAGGAACTGTACCGACCAAATAATCCCCATCTGTCGTACAAATCCCCAGGAGAGGCAGATATTTCTGTTCGCCGGCATCATTATAAAAGTAGCGTCTACCCGCATTTTTCCGCTTATCCACCAAAAAATACTGATTTTCACCCGCTTCATTCAATAAAATATAATCCCTTGTTTCACAAATACTTTTGAAACCCGCAAAATACCCCTCTTCAGAAACGTTAAAGTAGGTCATTATTGAAAAGTCTGTTTCGGCATTCAATCTTTTTTCGGATAAGATTTTTTTATCCATCCGGATAGAAATAATAGGAATCAAACTGGAATCGGTACAAGTATATAGCTTATTGTCAAAAGGAAGAAGCATCTTTATCGTGTCATTATTGAAAGCAACGGTTTCCTGCCCCGTAGGCATGGCCGTATTTTTAGTATGAAGTGAAGATCGACACAAGAATTGACTTATTCCTGTTTCGATATTAATCATGGAATAGGTTTGATTAAAGTTATTATAAATATAGTTATTGCATAACAACTTATCATTATCTGCCAAATAAGCGGTATGAGCCATGTAAAAGGAACGGGATGGGTATTTTTTCATATAAAGGTAAGTGCCGTCCAGGCGATAGGTCAACACTTTATCCAAGACTTCATCCACGATATTGATTGTATGAAGAAAAGGATTGATAAAAATGGTACTTATACGTAGATATTCTCCGGCTCCCCGCCCTTTTACTCCTATGGGATACAAAAATTTTCCAGAATAATCAAAACACAAAAGCCGGTCATTGTCATGTATAAATATAAGGCTATCAGACACTAATAACCGGTCTATACGAGACAAGACACTACCGGAAGTAGTTTCAAGAGGAACTATCCGAAATGAATCCACCTCAATATTCTGCCCATTCACCAAAGGTTCCTCGTCATATCCAATTACCACTTTCAAATTCTCGTACAAGCGGTCCCCTTCACTACAGCTCAAACACAAACCGATAAAAATTAATAATATAATTCTGATTTTCATTCTATAATCAAATTTGGGAAACAAAGGGACGGGGGTAATGTTTCATACATAACACCAGAAAATTGCTCAAAATGAATAAATCACAATACAAGGA
>JAEXFF010000016.1 GCA_023400335.1 Bacteroidota bacterium | reverse complement strand
TATCTAAAGTGCTTCAATCAATGCCCGGTGTACTTTCTTCCCCTGCTTTCCGAAATGATTTTATTGTCCGGGGAGGAGGTCCTTCAGAAAACCGGTTTTATCTGGACGGAGTAGAATTACCGACTCTCAACCATTTTGCCACACAAGGAGCTTCCGGTGGAGTGGTAAGTATAATAAACATCGATTTTGTCAAAGAGGTTAATTTTTACGCCGGAGCCTTTCCGGCCTCCAGGGGAAATTTACTCAGTTCTCTGCTCGATTTTCAGCAAACGGCAGGCAATCCAGACCGGATCAAGGTAAGAGCCACTCTCGGAGCTACAGATTATGGTTTGTCGTTAGACGGACCTCTCAGTTCTTCTACCACTTTTTTATTATCTGCACGCCGGAGCTATCTGAAAATGCTTTTCAGTTTTATCGGTCTTCCTTTTTTACCTGTATACAATGACCTTCAATTTAAAACCACGACCCGGTTTAATCAGAAAAATGAACTTATCTTATTGGGCATAGGAGGCTATGATATAAACCGGCTCAACAAAAAAATCAGTAACCCTGATGAGAATCAAGCTTATATACTGGACTGGCTGCCCGAAAGCCGTCAATGGAGCTATACACTGGGGGCCGTTTATAAACAGTACGGTAACGACTGGCAAAACCGATGGGTTATCAGCCGCAGTGAGTTAAAGAACTTAGTAGAGAAATACAGCTTTAATGATAAAAATTTGCCCAAACTGATTCACTACGATTCCAAAGAAGCAGAAAACAAATTTCGTTTTGAACACAAACGGCAATTATCTCACCGGATTCACTTATCGACAGGTGCCGGGATCGAATATGCAACTTACCGGAATTCCACCTTCCGCACTTTTTACTATCAGGGACAATCTCAAAATATAAACTATAACCGTCAATTAAAATTGTGGAAATGGTCTTTTTTCGGCCAGATTGTAAAAACATTTGGGGAAGAAAAGTTTACAATATCCCTGGGAGTCAGAGGAGATGCCACCAATTATGCAACATCTACCCGAAATATATTCCGTCAAATCTCTCCCCGTTTTTCAATATCCTACGCTTTAAATCCTCATTGGTTTCTCCATCTCAATACAGGGAGATATTATCAATTACCCTCCTATACAACATTGGGATATGCTGACGAACAAGGAAATCTCATCAACAAAAGTCTTCAATTAGGCTATATCGGATGTAATCACTACGTAGCTGGCATAGAATTCCGTCCCTCTCCCCTCACCCGAATTACTTTAGAAGGATTTTACAAAACTTACGATCATTATCCGGTTTCTCTCCTCGACTCCATTTGCCTGGCCAACAAGGGAACAGATTACGTAGCAGTTGGAGACGAACCTGTGAAGCCTGTTGGAGAAGGAAGGAGTTATGGAATAGAATGTATGGTCCGTACCCAGGAATTTTACGGTTTTATTGCTTCCGCCGCCTACACATTTTACTACAGCGAGTTTAAAAAATTAAACCACAATATAAAATCCACTTCAACCTACCTTCCCAGTAATTGGGATAACCGTCAACTATTTACATTGACGGCTACCCGTAAATTCAAACGGAACTGGGATATCGGTCTGAAATGGCGTTACGTAGGAAGAGCACCTTACACTCCCTGGGATATAGAAACGACATCTTCAATACCGGCTTGGGATGCCAAACGACAGCCTTATTCCGATTACAGCCGTTATAATTCCGGAAGATTGCCTGCTTTCCATCAATTGGATATTCGGGCAGATAAAAGTTTCTTTTTCCGGAAATGGTCGTTTATTCTCTATGCGGACATTCAAAACATTTATAATTATAAATCTCAGGGGCCCCCGTATCTTGTGCCAGAAAAAGATGGGGAGGGGAACTACATCAAAGATCCTGAACGGGAAGGCTATTACCGGATGCGCTATATAAAAAATAAAATTGGAGGAACTGTTTTGCCTTCAGTAGGGATTATCATTGATTTTTAGGAAACAAACACCGTCTCTTTCTGATATACTCAAACATTCACAACGCTTCGTTGTGATGTTGAAGATTAATTTTTAATTTTACAACGGAATATAAACCTATCAATTCATCTAAACATATTGTGGATTTTTTGCATGAACTAAATGATAATCAAAGGGAAGCTGTCCTCCATACGGAAGGGCCGGCTTTAGTCATTGCCGGTGCGGGTTCCGGTAAAACCCGTGTATTGACTTACCGGATTGCCAATCTTCTGAGTAAGGGAGTATCCGCTTATCATATCTTAGCTTTGACTTTCACAAACAAAGCAGCCCGGGAAATGCAAAAACGAATCTCTCAATTAGTAGGGACTGAAAATGCCTCCAATCTCTGGATGGGTACTTTTCACTCTATCTTTTCAAAGATACTCCGTTTTGAAGCAGATAAATTAGGTTATACTTCCAATTTCACCATATACGATACCCAGGATTCTAAAAACCTGATTAAAGCAATTGTCAAAGACCTCAAACTGGACGACAAAATTTACAAGCCTAATGATGTATTGGGAAGAATTTCTATGGCCAAAAACAACCTCATCGTCGCCCAGGCTTACGCACAGTCTTCACGCATTACCAGCGCAGATGCGGCAGCCCGCAAACCCATGATTGCAGAAATTTACAAACATTACCAAATGCGGTGTAAGCAAAGTGATACAATGGATTTTGACGATTTATTATTACAGACCAACATTTTATTCCGCGATTTTCCGGATATACTGGCCAAATATCAACAAAAATTCCGTTATATACTCGTTGACGAGTATCAGGACACCAATTATTCCCAATATCTCATCATCAAAAAACTTTCTGAAAGTCATCAGAATATTTGTGTCGTGGGAGATGATGCCCAGAGTATTTATTCATTCCGCGGTGCCCGTATCGAAAATATATTAAATTTCCGAAACGACTATCCGGATTTCAAAATATTCAAACTGGAACAAAATTACCGTTCTACAACAACAATTGTCAACGCAGCAAATAGCATTATCAGTAAAAACAAAGAGCAAATCCCGAAACGTATTTTTTCCGAAAACGAAGAAGGGGAAAAGATAAAAGTACTCCGGGCACTCTCCGATAAAGAAGAAGGTTTTCAGGTCACCAACGAAATATTCAAAATGGCAAACTACGAGCAACAAGAATACAGTGACTTCGCCATTCTCTACCGGACAAATGCCCAATCGCGTATTTTGGAAGAAGCTTTGAGGAAACGTAATATCCCTTACAAAATATACGGAGGGCAATCCTTTTATCAACGTAAAGAAATTAAAGATTTATTAGCTTATTTTCGTCTGTCGGTTAATCAGAACGACGAAGAAGCTTTAAAACGAATTATTAATTACCCCCGCCGAGGAATAGGGGATACGACCATCGATAAAATCCGGGAAATTGCGCAGCAATACCAGGTGAGCATGTGGACGGTATTATGTAACCTGAAAAAAGTGGAAGGTTCATTTAATGGCTCCACTATTACAAAACTAAACAATTTCCGGCTTCTAATTGAAAAATTTGCCGAAAGAGCCCAGGCAGAAAATGCTTATGATGTCGCTTATAACATTGTTCAAAGTTCAGGCATTACAGACGATCTTTCGAACGATAGTACTCCGGAAGGTATTTCAAGAAAAGAAAATATCCAGGAACTCTTAAATGCGATCAAAGACTTTAGCGAAACAGCTTATAAAGAAGGTTTCAGTGACAAACTAGCTACTTTTATGGAAGGGGTTGCTTTATTAACAGATCAGGATACAGAAAAACCGGAAGACAGCAATAAGGTCACCTTAATGACAATCCATGCAGCAAAAGGATTGGAATTTCCCAATGTATTTATTACAGGAATCGAAGAAGAACTTTTCCCTTCTCAGCAATGTGTAAGCAATCCACAGGCTTTAGAAGAAGAAAGGCGGCTTTTTTATGTGGCTTTGACCCGGGCAGAAAAAAAAGTAGTGATGTCATACGCCACCACCCGTTACCGTAACGGGCAGATTATTTCGACCCGGCCCTCCCGGTTTATTTCAGAAATTGATCCTCACTTCCTGGATGGTTTTATGGCTCCCCGCCCGGAAACGTCCCCGTTCAATTTCAGGTCAATTCCGACCTCCCGGAAAGCTGCTCCTGAAACTTTAGCTCCTGCAGTAAAAACCCCTCTTCCGGATATAGACCCGTCTAAACTCAAACCTATTGAACCGAATTCCGTAATACCAGGTATGATCCTTTTTCATCCTGCTTTCGGAACAGGAAAAGTACTCTCTCTGGAAGGTCTCGGAGTGAATAAAAAAGCAAAAATGTTCTTTAAGAAAGAAGGGACTAAAACATTGTTGTTAAAATTTGCAAAATTATTTATACAAGAGGAGTAATTATTACCGAAAAATAAGTAAAAAAATTTATCTTTGTCGCACAATCCTGATAAAG
>JAEXFF010000354.1 GCA_023400335.1 Bacteroidota bacterium | reverse complement strand
GCATTAGTCGGGGCTACAGGTGCAGGAAAGACGACTATTCTCAGTATGTTGCCCCGTTTTTTCGATATCCGGTCGGGTGAAATCCGGATTGACGGAAAAGAAATCCGTACGATCCGGCGGGACAGTTTGCGTAAGTCTATGGCAATTGTGCTACAGGATACCCATCTGTTTACGGATACTGTACGTGAAAATATACGTTTTGGCAGACTGGAAGCCACCGATGAAGAGGTCATAGCTGCTGCTAAACTGACAGCCGCTCATTCGTTTATCAAGCGTTTGCCGCATGGATACGACACCTTGCTTGAAAATGACGGTGCCAACCTGAGTCAGGGACAACGGCAATTGTTGAATATCGCCCGTGCAGCCGTTGCAGACCCGGCGATATTGCTATTGGACGAAGCTACCAGTAACATCGATACCCGCAGTGAGATTTTAATCCAAAAAGGCTTGGATCAACTGATGCAGGGACGTACCAGTCTGATCATAGCCCATCGTCTTTCTACCATACGGAATGCCGATATGATTCTGGTAATGGAACAGGGGCAAATTGTGGAACGGGGAACACACCGCGAATTACTCCGGCTGAAAGGCAATTATTATACGCTGAATCAGGAACAATTCCAATAGAACACCCGGGGACGGGGGTTTTTGTGTAATTTTTATCGCTCTGGAAAAGTGCAGACAGGAATTAAAATGACATAAGCTTTTTACCTGCTATTCAGAACCGGTACACCGATTCAGGATAATTAAATCGATCGTATTGTCTGTCAATGAATTCAGCCGGAATAAAACGAAAACGGCTGACAGTGGCAACAATGTTTTGTTCGGTAATACCGTTTTATTTTTACTGACTACATTTAAAATTAGGAGGAATTCAGGGGACAGGAACCATACCATTCTCCGAAGGACGATTACCGATAAAGACCTTTTATCTTAAATGAAGATCAGACCGGAGTTTTACGAAATAAACGGGTAACCTTTACGCTCTTTTTCCTGTAAATTTTTCTGTCGTTTAGCGGGGAAAACACTACAGGAATACTGGATAGAGGCGTAATTATATTTAGGTTTTTATTTGCCCGTCTTACTAATTCACTATACCTTTGAGACGCTCTATATTCAATAAGTTGAAAATTTAAGTTTTATATGAAAAATATAAGAAAGGCGGTAATAGCAATTGTCTGCCTGTTGATATGTGCACATACTTTTGCCGGGGAGAATGATAAGGGTAATATTGATTATATTCTGGTTATCAATGCTTATACAGAGTCGACGCCCTGGAGTAATAATCTGATTTATCCCATCGTCAAAATGGCTTCTCAAAATAAAGAAATAGGTGTTTATACGGAACATTTGAATATGTTGATGTTAGATAACGAATCGGAGTTAAAGGCTTTTGAAGAAGATATGTTCCGGAATTTTGTGGGGGAACGGCCTCTGTTGGTAGTATTAATAGGAACAGAAACATATATTTTATGTGAGGATCTGAATCGGAAATGGCCGGATATTCCAATGATACTGTGCGGGGAACGGGATTATACGGGTCCTAAAAATAAGATATTGACGGGGGAGGCTCTTGCTTCGGACGAACATCTCTCTTTGCGTACCTGGCAAGAAAAATACAATCTGACCCTGATGCCGATACATATATACATGGAGGAGAATCTGCATCTGATGAAGCAATTGATTCCCGAGATGAAAAAAGTGTTGTATATCGGTGATGAGACTTATATTTGCCAGCAGAATGATTATGATTTGTCGCAGCTGATCGCAGAAAAACATCCGGAATTAGACTATCATTTTCTATCAGCGGGAAATATCAGTATTGACAGTCTTTTCTCTATCCTGAACAGAGTAGATGTGCGCGAAACGGGGGTTTTATTTTCGTCCTGGTTCAGGAAAAATGTATATGCTGACAATACTGTCTTACTTGCCAATAGTCACCGGATTATCGCAACCTCTTCCGTACCTTTATTTGCTTTTAAAAATGTTGGTATTGAGGAAGAAGGTGGAATAGTGGGGGGATATATTATCAATTATAAAGACTATATCGGCCAGTTATTGAAAACCATAGAAGAAATCCGGGCAGGCCGTCCAGCTCGTGATATTCCTTTTTTCTATATTTCAGATGGGGCACCGGTATTTAACTACCAATCCCTTTTACAATGGAATCTGGATCCGAAATTATGTCCTCCGAATACAATATTTTACAGTATGCCGCCCACTTTTTGGGAGGAGTATAAATTTGCGGCGATCGGATTTCTTTTCTTTTTAGTTTTCTTATTCATTGCTTTTCAATATCATCGTCTTCGCGTACTGGGAAAGATAAAAAGAATTCAACAGAAAGAATTACAGATAAATGCACGGTATCAGGATTTGATCAATAACATGCCTATTTTATATATGTTTGAAGAGTTGATTAAGGATGAGAAAGGGCAAGTAGTAGAAATAAAATTTGTGGATGTAAACCGTTATTTTGAGAGTAAGTTTGTGAAACGGGAGTCGATTATCGGTAAGCTGGGAAGTGAGATTTTTCCGGAGTCTATGTCTGAATTCCTGCATTTTATGAATATTGCTTTAAGGGAAAAACGTTCGATTACTTTTTCTTATTATTATAAAAGTGTCGATACATTTTTTGATATCGTTTTGAATACGAGTGATGAGGGACGTTTTATGGATATTTTTTGTATCGACAGTACAGAATTACATCATGCGCAGATGCAACTGAGCTCTACAAATCGGAAATTGTCGATGGCTTTGGATGTTGCCAGTATTGTACCCTGGAAATGGGATTTACAATCGCATCAAATCCTGTGTGATGTAAATAAATCGATTGAATTGAGTAGCGATAATAATAAAGTAAAGGAAGAACAACTTTCTGTGCCGGACAGTCAGTATTTTTCCAAAATTTACCGGGAAGACCTGGAAAAAGTAAAACGGGCTTATGCAGATCTTATAGAGGGGCGTACGACCAAGGTAAAGGAAGAATATCGGGTTATAAATAGGGTAAACGGTCATCATCAGATTGACTGGGTAGAGGCTCAGGCGGCTGTCGAGACCTGGGATGAACAAGGGCGGCCTTTGACTTTGGTGGGTTCTTCTCTGATTATTACAGAGCGTAAAAAGATAGAAGAAGAACTCTTATCGGCTAAGGATCAGGCTGAAGAATCGAACCGTTTGAAATCGGCTTTTTTGGCCAATATGAGTCATGAGATTCGTACTCCCTTAAACGCCATTGTCGGTTTTTCTGGCATTCTGGCTTCTACCGAGGAAGAAAAGGAGAAGCAGGAGTATGTAAGTATTATCGAGAATAATAATGCTTTATTGCTACAGTTGGTCAGTGATATTTTGGATTTGTCGAAAATTGAAGCCGGGACAATGGAATTCATTTACACGGATTTTGAGCTCAATCGGATTATGACAGAGCTGGAAAATTCGCTACGGTTGAAATTGAATCCGGAGAAAGATGTGGTGCTTCTTTTTGAACCCGGTCTTGCGGAATGTTATATTCATTCGGACCGGAACCGCCTGTCACAATTGATTATTAATTTAGTGACAAATGCAATAAAATTTACCGATAGCGGAAGCGTTCGGTTCGGTTATAAGCTGAGGGAGGGCAGTGAACTCTACTTTTATGTTACGGATACGGGATGTGGAATCCCGGAAGAAAAACAAAAGAGTATTTTCGGCCGTTTTGTGAAATTAAATAGTTTTGCTCAGGGTACGGGGCTTGGACTATCGATTTGTCAGATGCTGGTACAGCATATGGGTGGAAAGATTGGGGTCGAATCGAAGCCTGGAGAGGGATCGCATTTTTGGTTTACTATTCCGCATATAGCTTCTAAAAATAAATTGCAGGAGGAGGATAAGGTCGAGCCGCTTAAAATGGAAAAAAAGACGTTGACAATTTTAGTGGCTGAAGATAATGCCAGTAATTATAAATTAATAGAATCGATTCTAAAAAAAGATTATAATCTTATACATGCCTGGAACGGGCGGGAAGCGGTGGAAATGTTCCGGAAACATGCACCTCAGTTAATTTTGATGGATATTAATATGCCTGAAATGAACGGATATGAGGCGACACGTGAAATCCGGAAATTGTCTTCCCGTATCCCTATCATTGCCGTGACGGCTTTTGCTTATGCTTCCGACGAACAGAAAGCAATGGAAAACGGATTTGACGATTATATGCCCAAACCGATTAATGCCCATCAGCTCCGGAATAAGGTGATGTCGATACTTCAGCGGCATATTGTATTTATGTAATAATCTAACGGAATCTCGTCGTTTCGGAAATAAAAGGCTGTACCCGGCCGACGGGAAATAAAAATCTGATTATTTTCTTCGGAATCATTTTATCTGAAAAATGGGGAGTTAAGGCTTTAACAACCGAATAGTAATTTTGTGTTGCTTTAGATAAAATAATACAAAAGGGGATTCCCTTTGTATGCAGAATTTGAAATTAATGGGATAGAAGCTAAACATTTTTTGTGCAGAAGCGTTTTTACTACTAGTAAAATCTGTTTATTAATTTAATGCATACAAAGATGGAACAAGTAAATTTTACCCGGACGAGGAAAAGGGTTTCCTGGGGAAGTATTTTTGCTGGGGTTGTGACCGTTCTGGCAATATCTATTCTGATTTCTATTTTGGTGACAAGTATCGGTTTATTTCAATTTAACCCCTTGTCTGACCATCCTGCCTCTGGTATTGGAGCGACCGTTGGGATCGGGACGGCTATTTCCATGATCATCAGTTTTATTATCGGAGGTTTTGTCGCCGGTAAGTTGGCTGGTGCTGATGGAGTGATTCATGGTTTGGTCGTTTGGGCGGTAACGTCGATTGTCGCTGTTTTGATGGCGATATTTTTAGCGGTAGGAGCTGTCAAAGTTACTGCGAATGTGTTGGGTTCTGTGTCGTCTGTAGCGGGAAGCGTATTGTCTGATGTAGGATCCATGGCTGGTAAGGGAATTTCGAATCTTTCCGATCAGGCGACGGATTTATTCGGGGACCTCGACTTTAACACCAATGTCAATGGAGACAGTGTCCGGAGCGATATCCGGGAAGCTCTTCGAAAAAGCGGTGTAAAAGAACTGAATCCGGATTATATAAATAATCAGTTAGATGCCGTAAAAGGAGACCTGAAGAAGACCGTTAAAAAAATTGCCAGGAATCCGGAGAATACAGAAAAATTGCTGGATGGGTTTACAGACCGCTTGCAGTCGAGAGCAAAACAATTTACTAAAGGCATCGACCGCAATGACGTAAGCCGGGCTATTGCCAATAATACGAATTTGTCGAAAGCTGAAGCTGACAGGACTGTGGACCAGTATATGAATCTGATCAACAAAGCATCCAGCCGGGCGAAAGAGATCGTCAATCATCTGGAGCAAGATTTACAGAAGGCTAAACAGGAATGGGAAAAGGTAAAACACAAAGCTTTGGAAGATGCAGAAAAAGCTGCCAATGCTGCTGCCCGTTCTGCCTTGATTTCTTTTTTCGGTATGCTGGTCGCTGCCATACTTTGTTGTTGGGCCGGATATTACGGAACCAGGAAGAGCCAGGAAGGCTATAATGTATAAATAAGTAATTTCTGAAAAGGAATATGGAAGGAGAAGATCCTTCTTAAAAATACCCTTGAACAGGATTTGGTAAGGAAAGGAAGGGGGAAGGTTGAGCGCCCCCTTCCCTTGTATTTGGTAATTAATGTTGTTACCTCCATCAATAGCGGAATGACAGCACCTCCGGTTACTTTCCTTATCATCAGTTCTGAGCTACTGTCATTCTGCATAAATACATAATACATTAATTCTTAGGGGAATCAGTTTGTCAATTCGCTCACAATTTTTTCGACGAAGGTATCAGCTTGGCGGATACTTGTTGCAGATGCTCGCCGTGCAGCGTCAGCATCTTCGAATCCACCCTTACCATTCTGAAACCGACATTGGCATAGCCCTGTGTGCCCGTTCTCACGACATCCGATTTCTCACTGCGGCAATCATCACGCTCTGAGTCCCAGCTGCCTCCTTTGACGATATACGAACCGCTCGCGTCGGTTGATGAGGTCCACTCCCAGCAATTGCCCCAGAAATCGATGCCTCCACAAGCCCCTGTCGTCTGGTTGTAAGCATCTACCGCCGTCAGTCCGTGTTCCACGTGACCAGCGTTCATAGATACATCCTTAGGCATGTGACCGGCACCGAGAATCCACTCTTCATCGGTTGGAAGGCGATAGGCGTGCGCGTTGTCTTGGGCCGTAAGCCAATCGCAATAAGCTGTGGCTTCAGCAATCGTAATATTTACTACCGGATAGTTCCCCTTTCCTGCCTCATAGACAAAGCCTTCTTTATATGCAGCGTATTCAGCATTTGTCACAGGCGCATAACCTATGTAGGCATTCGGAGCTGATGCGCCGCGCAACACCATCCAGGCATCATTCGGGTTGTCGTCGGTTCGGGGATCGATGAGCCGCAGGAACTGTTGTTCCAGCCGGATTTCACGATTTTCAACCATCTCGTCCACAATGGCCTGCATCTCATCCACAAGGTCGGGAGTTTTTGCTTCCCTCTCCAATTCGCGAAGCTTAGCTTTCTTTCGTGCGACAACTTTATCATAGCGAAGCCCCATTTGGTCCAGCAGCGCCTGCTTGTTCTCTTCTGTCGGGTTCTTCTGATATTGGTGGAGAAGGGTGTTTGTCGTAGCATCCAGCTCCGGGCGCTCTTCTTCCACAAGTGGCGCATCCGGGTTGACAAACTCCAACTCGCTTTCCACCAAATCGCTAGGGGTTATATAATTGGCTCGTTCCACCGTCTGATGCACGCCGAAATAATGAGCCACCAAGCCGTCCTTGTATATGGAAAGCCTATATCCTCCATAGACATCACAAGGCAGGGCAGAGATATAATAGTCTTTTCCGGGAGTGAAGCCGGACTGACCGGAAGTGCTGAATGTAATGATGGAATTCGCGTTTTTTACTTCATCAATCAAAGGCTTTCCCTGATCATCCCATTTTTTCCTGACCGTACCGGTCAGGGCATAGCCATCGACACTTTCCAGTTCAACCTTTGTCACGCCCGACATCTGAAAGTTAAGTTTTATGCCACCGCCAATGGTATGGAAATCCAGAGATTCAGAGACCGTACGAGCCACTGCCACGACAGACTTTTCATCATATTCGCCCTCCCTGACCGTTTGAACGGCGGGAACGGTTATGGTTACGCTTTCATGGTCATAAGACATTACGTTATCTGCGGGATAGACACCATACAAAGGGTTATTACCGGTGAAAGTGCCTTCGACAGTGCCTGAAAGACTCGACATACGTCCGGATTCCTGTGCTTCTACAAGAACCGTTTGTCCATCGTGAAGCAGCATTATAAGATCGCCTGCACTCCAATTGTCATGAAGCCCATCGGAGATGACAGCGGTAAGGCTTTTCCGGGTTAAAATCTGCTCTTGTTCCCCGGGAGATACGATATTTTCTTCATCCTTATCCTGACACGCAGTTATTGTGGACAGAAGGAGAAACGAAAAACAATACGAACTGAAAGTTTTCAGCATCTTTTTCATAATCAAATCATTGTTTATGGAGTTTTTCCTTTTGAGAGCGATGGTACAGACGGTCCATCATCTTCCTTTCCAATTCATATACACGATTAATCTGCTTTTGCGACAAGAACTTGCTGTATTCCTCATAATATTTCTGCCTCAGGTCAAGTATCTTCTGGGTATGTGCGAATCGAGCTTTGAGGGCTTGTTCTGTTTCTTCGTCCGTACGAGTTGCAATATCTTTCTTGGGACGAGGACCGAGTGCCCAGATTTCTCTTTGGAACTGGCAAAAAGTTGCGATAAACTTTTTTGCGGTTGCATCGTCCATCGCCATTTCCTTCACAATATATTTGGCCTGTGTTTCAGCTAATTGTTCCCGTGTCATACGTTGTCTGTTATTCTTTTGGGCGTAAGTGCTTACACAAAAAGTGGTCATTGCCATAGCAAGCAGAAGAATTCTAAAAATACTTTTCATAATTGATTTCTTTTATTCGTTTAAAAATAAGTCGTCCTGATAGACGGCAAGTAGATAATCCCGGTCGGCGCTGCTTAAATTTGAGAACGCTTGTTCAAACATCTCAAAATCGTCCGTTTTTTGATGGGCGGGCAGGATGTTGAAGACAAACAACAACGCAATGCTTGCTGCCACAAGTGCACCGGATATAGAATACCAAAGGCGATAGTTCCGTTTAGGCTTGGAGGACATCACTTGTTTTTTTATAGTCTCCCATACGTTCTTTTCTATATCGTCTAAAAAATCTTCGGGTGCGGTATAGGGCATTCGTTTACCTATGCGGTTAAAATCAAATTCTTTTTTCATATGTCTAATTGTTTAAGTTCATATATTTGATTATCTTTTCTTTGGCGATATGATAGTTCGACTTAACACTCTCTGGAGTAGAGCCTGTAATCTCGGCTATTTCATCATATCCCAATTCGTTATAGTATCGCAAGTTGAAAGCCAGCTGCTGTTTGGTTGGCAATGTCAGAATAGCCTGTTGCAGCCTGACCGTTTCCAACTCGCTGTAGTCCACATAATCGTCAGCCATCATCTTATTTAGTTCTTCATTGGTGTTATTCAATGAAACCTGTCCATCACGGTAACAACTCAAAAGGCGTAAGGCTTCATTCGTTGCTATACGATAAACCCAGGAGGTCAGGGAGCATTCGCCTTTGAATTGGCTGAAGGAACGGAATATGCGCACAAACGTCTCTTGTGTTGCATCTTGTGCGTCAGCATGTGACACAACAAGTCGGCGGATGTGCCAATATACCGTTTCTTTGTATCTTGCCATTAATAGCCGAAAACCTTTCTCGGGGTCTTTGGCCATTATTGAAATTATATCCTTGTCATTCTTTGCCGCCATATATCATGGATTGCTATTGTTGCTATTTTCCATTTATTTGTAAACTTCATAGATTATGTTTCTTTAATTATTTTTTATGTACACTTTCTTTTTTCCTCTTATTACCATTTTTACAGGCTTATTTTTATCCATTACAAATGCGTCAAGTTCGGCTTCTGCTGAGGCCTTGCTAAGTTGTGTCATTTTTGCATACTGCTTGACGGTGAGGTATTTGTTTGTTTCCAAGTAAGCCATAGCCATTGCCAATCGTTCCTTTTGGTTAAAACAGTTGCTGACACAAGACATAACCTTAGGTTGAGTCACAACGGTAATTACCCGATGCGGATGGTAATGATAATGCCGATGCCAATGTTGTGCGTTTGCAGTTCCGCAAGCCAATGCCATCGCAATTACCAGTATCCCTGTTTTCCATTTTCCTGTTGTACACATAGTCTTTTGTATTATTTCGTTATACATTCATGTTACACATTCTTCTTCGTGAGTCTATTCGAATGGACCTTCTATATAAAAGACCCTATAAAAGAACAAAAGTAAAATCAAGCCGGTATTTTTTTCATATATTTTTTTATTACACTAAAAAATAATGGAAGCAATGTAGGCTGTTTTCATTGGCTGATATTACAAATCCATTCCTTTTTCATGCCGCTGTATCAGTATTCCCTGACCTCTATTTCTCTTTCACTTTTTAATCGTTCAGTTTCGGAGGGGCGATTACCCCTTCAGGGCAAAGCTTTGGAGAGCAACTCAAAAGGTATCGAGTTGCTCGATACACACCTTGTATATTAACTTAGAATGCTTTAGCCGACGCTGGCAAAATCGGAGAGCCGAAACTCTCCGATAATCAAAGTTATTTTTTACTATACCGAGTGTGCAGACTGTACTCCATATAGGGGGGACGGAAAGCAGGTCTATAATTTCCGACATTGTTCGATGTTGCCGTTGTAGATTTGCAGATAGTGTCAGGGAAGGTTCTCGATCAGTTCCGAAAAGTTCATCCCTCATCCTTCCAATCTGCAGACGATCTCGTTCGGTTGATCGTGTACCCCGTAACTCATGATACGGGTTTGCAGTTCGCGATTTTCGGTATTTGAAGAAATGGACAGGTTTATCGAAGCTACAAGTGATTTCAAATTAGTTCTATGACATTAAAAACAAAACGATTATGCGCAGTACATTTAACCCTCGGCAGAAGTAGCTGTATAACAGGATATTAAATAGCGAAAAGACTGTAATGGGTAACGATGTAGAAATGAGCGAACTTCTTCAGTCTGCTCTAGTTTTCCATTGTTTTCAAATAACTCATGCACAAAGATAGGGAATATTTTTATAAATCTGTAACCATTGATATAAATAAAATTATGTCTGTTTCTATATTCCTTTTTTGCTTTACTTTGCAACGTTTTAATTTTCAAATAGATTTAATGATTATGAAGTTGAAGTTTGCAAAAAGGATGTCGTACATAAAAGCATCCGAAATAAGGGAGATACTTAAAGTTACAGAACAAGAAGACGTTATATCATTTGCGGGTGGTTTACCTGCCCCTGAATTATTCCCAATAGATGAAATTAATGAGATTAATCAAATTGTTTTGAAAGAAGCAGGTACTAAAGCTCTTCAATATACCACGACCGAAGGCTATGCGCCTTTAAGAGAATGGATTGCCAAACGAATGAATGAACGTTTAGCGACATCCTTCGATAAAGATAATATTCTGATAACTCACGGTTCTCAACAAGGATTAGATTTGTCTGGAAAGGTCTTTTTAGATGAAGGAGATACAGTTTTATGCGAAAGCCCTACATATTTGGCTGCTATCAGTGCATTTAAGACATATGGATGTAACTTTGTGGAGATACCTACGGATGAAGAGGGTATGAATATGACTGTATTGGAAGATGTACTAAGTAATACCCAAAAAGTGAAATTAATATATGTAATACCCACTTTTCAAAACCCCACCGGAAAAACATGGAGTTTGGAAAGGCGCAAAAAACTTGCGGAACTATCTGCCCGATATGATATTCCTGTTATTGAGGATAATCCCTACGGAGAATTAAGATTTGAGGGAGAATCTTTACCCTCTATAAAATCATTTGATAAGGTTGGTAATATCTTGTGTGCTGGTAGTTTTTCTAAGATATTCTGTCCCGGCTTCCGGATTGGTTGGATTGCTGGCGATAAAGATATTATCCGCAAGTATGTTTTGGTTAAACAGGGTACAGATTTGCAGTGTAACACGATAGCTCAAATGACTATTGCCGAGTATCTAAAGCGATATGATATTGATAAACATATAGGAAAGATAATTGAAGTTTACAGAAAACGAAGAAATATAGCCGTTAAATGTATAGAAAGCTATTTTCCTGATTGTGTAAAGTACACTCATCCGGAAGGTGGTCTATTTACTTGGATAGAACTTCCTGAAGGGATTTTTGCACGTGATATTTTGGAGAAATGCCTTGAGAAAAAGATAGCTTTTGTTCCGGGAGGTTCTTTCTTCCCAAATGAGAATAAGGAAAATACATTTAGAATAAACTATTCTAATATGTCCGAAGAAAAGATAGAAAAAGGACTTAGAATCATCGGTGAAATAATACGAAAATATGCCCATGAATCAAAGTGATTTCTTTACTATATCCCCCAACAACTTTAAGCGTTCTTCAATAAATGAAGTCCAACGTTGCCCATAACTTAGGCGCATACAATTATTGTACTGCTCTTGTAAAGTGAACATACGTCCGGGGGCTATGCTTATTTTTTTCTGCATAGCCCTATAATAGAGCTTTGTTGTATCTATTCGATTATCTAATTCCATCCAAAGCATAAATCCACCTTGCGGAGTTACCATCTTTGTGTTTTCAGGAAAATAATTCATAATGGAATGAGCAAAGTGGATGCTGTTAGTGTGTAATTCATACCGGAGTTTACGCAAATGGTTCTCATATCTATCATTTTCCATAAAATTGGCAATAGCTTCTTGATTAAGAGCAGGTGTAGAAACAAGATGAATATTTTTCTGACGAATAATAGCATCTTTATATTTTCCGGGGGCAATCCAACCTACCCGATAACCGGGTGCTAAGGTCTTAGATACAGCGCCACACCATAATACAAGCCCCTTTTTATCAAAAGCCTTACAAGGTTTAGGACGTGAATTACCAAAAAATAAATCACCATATAAATCATCCTCTATCAATGGTATTTCATATTCAGCCAACATATCAACAACTGCTTTTTTGTGTTCATCAGGCATACAGCTTCCAGTGGGATTGTTGAAATTACTAATAAGCAGACAAGCATTTATTTGAGGTAGAACTCTTCTTAAAGCATCAGGTTCAACACCCGTTACAGGATTTGTTGGCAACTCTAATACACGTAACCCTAAACTATTAGCTAATTGTAATAATCCGAAATAGACAGGGCTTTCAACAGCAATTGTATCGCCTCTTTTAGTAGTCACAGATAAAGCAAAAGCAACCGCATTGGTTAGCCCAGCAGTGGTTACTATATCATCTTCTGTTAAATTTCCATTCCAACTATATGTAAAACGAGCTACATATTTTCGCAACCGGATGTTTCCTTGTGTTTCGTCATATCTGGTTCCATTGCCTGGAAGTGAACGTATTGCCCTAATAAACTCTTTATTGAGTTTGGCAATCGGCAATAAAACATCTTCAGGCATTCCCAATGAAAAACGGGTTATTGATTTGTCACCTATCTCTAAAGAGCTATAAACTTCTGCAATCAAATCCACGACTTCTTTACCTTCAAACTTAACAGATGGTTGTGTTGTAGCAGGAATTGATAAGCATATAGGTCTATAACTAACAATATATCCTGATTTTGGACGTGAAATAATATAACCATCTTTTTCCAGTTCGTAATATGCCTGAATAACAGTATTTAAACTAACTCCGTTTTCATGACTGACAGCACGTAGGGAAGGTAACTTTTCACCAGTTTTCCATACACCTTTTTTTATCTGTAGAGCAATCGCTTTAGCTATTTTCTGATATTGTATTTCTTTTTCCATAATCATTCTGTATCCTGCAAATATATGAAACTTATATCTGTATCCTTTTTGTTTTTTGAGTTATTTTTGCAGTAGAATACTTTTAGACTGGAAAATAATGTCAAACTGAATACTAACAGATAAACGCATATATCAACTTCTAAAACATCCTTACCAAGTTGATAAATCAGTTGTTGAAGAAATGACTTCTGCTTATTTGGAATTTGTAGAAGACTTATTTGACTACCTAAATAAAGAAAGCGATAATAAAGTACGAATCAGGCAACTCAATATGAACTATATTGATTTTGCTATTATTAAAGCATTGGAAGAATCATGTCCTACAGAAAACAATAAACTAAAATTGGTTTTTATAGATAAGTTACTGTCATTAATCACTATGGAACAAGAACTAATTTACCGTCAAATGGAATATCCAAAGTTCTTTATAAATATTGAATCAGAATGGAAATCATCATTCTACCTAAATAATGAAGTTATAAAACTGGTAGATATGATGGAACTGGTTTGTGGCATGTTCTATATATCAAGGGGAATTGTTCGTATAGACCATAAAGAAATCTTTCTTAGTGATGTAGCTCGTATCTTTGAAAAGATGTTTAATGTGACTTTTGGCGACATATACAAAAAGGAAATAGCTGTAATTAAACGAAAGCCAGCCAAAATAGTAGACTTTTTGGATAGGCTAAAAGCCGAAATAATTAAAAAGAGCTAAGATGAAGGATATATACCTTAGTTAAATATCAAATAAACACTAATTGTAAATCAGACATATGCAATCAATTTATGGGGGAATACCAGTGGTATTCCCCTAATTTATTTGCGTCCATTTGCCGAACTTTGCTTCATCAATCGGTTGAAAATAATAATGTTGAACTTAAAATTGAAGCAAAATGTATATAGACAATGAAAACTTCGACAGGTGGATGGAACGACTGTCGAAAAAACTCTCTGAAATCGGGCAAGACCTGAAATCGCTCATCAATACCGATACCATATTTGATGAAAATGATAAGATACTCGACAATCAGGATTTAGCTTTTCTGCTGAAAGTATCTTTCCGCACTTTGCAACGCTATCGGGCAAGTGGAAAACTCCCTTTCTTTATGATTAGTCATAAGACCTATTACCGTGCCGCTGATATTCGTGCATTTGTTCAAGAAAATGCTGATTGCAAGACCTATGAACGGTTCAAAAAGGAAAATCAACTCGATACGCAAACCGATGCAAAACAGGATGGGTAATGTTACCGCCTGATGAAGTGCCACCACTCCCCATTTAGCAGAAACCGCCTCGCCCTGTGGCTCGGCTCGTTTCGCTAAATGAAGCAAGAGGGAACTGGACAAGTCCTGTTCTTCCCTCTTGCCCTGCGGGGCAAAGCCTTCGGCTTTAATGGGTTACATTCGTAACCGTTTATAACAGTGATTATAAGCCGAAAATGTATTCCGCTTATAATCAACTGAATAAATGTCGTTTTCTTTATAAAAAAGTTATAATCATGGATAAGACCAGTCATATATCCACGCTTGCCACCATCGGCATAGACCGACAGACGGGAAAGCTAATAGATAAGCTCTGCAAACGCTATTCGCTGAAAAAAGGGGAAATAGTCAGGCTTGCATTTGTCTATATTGATAAAGCGTGTATCAACCCATTGGAAGCACCGGAATCCGTAAAATCGGAACTGGCGAAGATAAACAAACGGCAGGATGATATTATCCGCTTCATCCGGCACTACGAGGAAGAGCAACTAAATCCCATGATACGAACTGCTAATTCTATTGCAGTTCGGTTTGATGGTATTGGTAAGACATTGGAAACACTTATTCTTTCCCAATTGGAATCCAGTCAGGGGAGACAAACAGCCGTACTGCAAAAGGTCAGTGAACAATTCGGCAAGCATGCCGATGTAATCAACTAGCAGGAAAAGCAACTTACCGCCCTATATCAGATACACCAACGGGATTACAAAAAGTTACTTCAACTGATTCAACTTTATTCGGAACTCTCCGCTTGTGGTGTGATGGATAGTAAACGGAAAGAGAGCCTAAAGGCTGAAATTACCAACCTAATAAATACATAGAGCCATGCACATAGATTTTGCCCCACCATCGGGCGGAACATATAACAATGCAGGAAGTAGCCGACAATTAGCCTCATACATGGAATATGAGGATTTGGAGCGGATGGAGAAAGGAATCTATACCGATGGCTTTTTCAACCTGACGGATGATAATATCTACAAATCAAAGGTTATTAAGGATATAGACAGCAATATCCGGCAGTTACTGAAAACGGATGCTAAGTTTTTTGCCATCCATGTCAGCCCATCAGAAAGCGAACTTCGGCTAATGGGGAACACCGAACAGGAGAAAGCCGAAGCCATGAAGCGGTATATTCGAGAAGTATTTATTCCTGAATATGCCAAGAATTTCAACAAAGGGCTATCCGAAACAGATATAAAGTTTTACGGAAAGATTCATTTTAACCGTAGCCGTTCCGATAACGAGTTGAATATGCACTGTCATTTGATTGTGAGCCGGAAAGACCAAACTAACAAAAAGAAGTTATCACCGCTTACCAATCATAAGAACACCAAGAAAGCGACGGTAACAGGAGGCTTTGACCGTGCGAACCTATTCCAACAGGCAGAACAAGGATTTGATAAACTGTTCGGCTATAACCGTCAGTTATCAGAATCCTTTGAGTATGCCGATACCATGAAGAACGGAAGCATTGACGATAAACTAAAAATGTAGGAACAGGAGTTGAAAGAGGCAAAACAAAATTCTACTAGCGAAAATAAAAAAGAGATATTCCAATCCAGTGAAAAAGAAAACATGATTTCTTGTAATCTTGATAACAAGAAAAACAATGAACAATCTTTTAATCAAGCAAATAGCAAAATCGGAGATTCTCTACTGTCTATCTTCTCAGTGGGAGATAGCAATAATTACGATGCAACATCGGCAGAGGAATTACAAGCACAGAAACGCAAGAAGAAAAGATATAGGTTGTAACTAATTTGCTATATTTGTATTCACTAACTATTTAAAAGAATGGAAAATGATATTGATTTTGATGAAATGGATAAGGATTTAGAACGCATTGATAAACATTTTGAAGAAACCCAAAGAGATGGTGTACGTGATATCTTAAAATATTTTGACAGGATACATGATAAACTTTTTTCATTTAACAATATGTTAATTGCTGGTTACTTCGTCATTATTGCGTTACCTCAATCTAATGTAAGTGCTTGGTGGATACTTTTTCCTGTTTTTAATATGCTGTATTTGATATATATAGAATATAGAATGATGGAAAAAAGTAGATTTGAAGCTGATATTACAAATAAAACACCTGAACAAATTAATCAGTGGGGAAATAAAATCAGAAAAACCACAAATAGTTCTTTACAAACAATATTAATTACTCTAATAGTCGTAATTGTGTTTATTATACAATTACTAAGATTGTAAATTATTATTCTTTTCTCTGAACACAAAGGTATATTCCGAGAATAAAACGGCAATACCGAGCCCTACGGGTTTTGATAAATTTCTTCCTTTTTCGTACCGAAAAAGAGTAAATTTATCAAAAGTGTTGCCTTATTTATTCTCTCCATATGGGTAATGCTTATCAGAGAAAAAAAGGAAAAAATATGGGTTGGGATGCTGTTTACTCTGCCAGTTCATATTTACCCTCAATTCGTTCCGCCAAACTCGTCATATCCTCATTGATTTTGGTTCGGGTAACTTCGGCATAGATTTGGGTTGTTTTAATGGACTTATGCCCCATCATTTTACTAAGCGTTTCTATTGGAACACCTTGTGAGAGATAAATTTCCGTTCCGAATGAATGACGGGCAAGATGTCTCGTGACGTTTCTGTCGATACCGCATTTTTCGCAATCACCTTGATACCGTTTTTCGATGAACTCCGCGAGGTGCTTGTAAATGACACAGTGTTTCCAATAGCTGCCCAGACTTTTGAGGTTGCCGACCTGCTTTTTATAGTCCTCGTTGTGCTGTCGGGATACGGTAAGTAGTATTTCATGTCCAGTCCAGAAAAGGCATTACGCACTTTCTCGGTGGTTACATAGTTATCATGGTCGCCAATCTGCTGGTAGGCTTGGTTGATTCCACACGGATTTTATCCAGCATACGGTTGGCCTTTTACACTACAATACTCCGAACGGATACGCGCCCCGACTTCACGTTTCCCGATTTTTCCTCCACGTCCAGTTTACAACTGAACTGCGAAATTTTGCCGTTGCCGGTGATACGACACATAACCGGAATGAGCCCGTTTTCTTGGGGATATTGCGTTTCAGATAGAATGAAACCTTGAATATCGATCTCATAACTCTACAATTTTTAGTGAACAAAATTATTTGTTATAGAGTTTTTTTGATATGCAAAATGCATCATATCAGCGCAATCGCATCTGAAATGTTACTTTTTTGCCATCTTCTGCCCGAATACCGGAAAATCGGGTCTATTTGCAGCCGGGACAGAACGAATCGGGCTTGTAATTCAGCTTTTGAAAACCTCTTAAATTTCTCTTGTCACTCAGAGCAGAGCAGTAACTCCGGTTCCAGTTGGCTTTGCGACGGTTTGACCTGACTTCGTTCACGCTGTTCATTTTCTTCTAAATCCCTTATTTACAATCTTCTCACTTCCATCTGCTCTTATTTTTGTTTTTATCCTTATCTTTGACGTAAAATAGAAGTATGTATAGAGAATATTTGCCGGGTAATTGTCTTTCTCCTTATGTAGATAAATATTGGGAGTTGGAAGGGTACCCGGAATACGGGATGCGCATGAATATTTTGCCTGATGGATGTACAGATGTTATCTTTACTTTAGACGAAGCAGTGAATCCGGAAAAGGAAGGATTACTTATGCAGCCTTATCGTTCTTATTTTATTGGACCGATGTCAACTTATTCGGAATTAGTGGCTTATGCCAGACGGGTCCATATGTTCGGAATTCGTTTCCGGCCCTGTGGGATATTTCGGTTTATGGAACTTCCTGTAAGTGAATTGCGGGATCAACGCTTGGAAATGAATGAAGCAGGGATGGTTTTTGATGTTTTTTTTGCAGAAAGATTAGGTGAGGAGCCGGATGTAAAAAGACGGATAGATTTTACCGAACGCTTTTTGTTGAATATTTTGCGAACGACAAACCGGAGTACGGAAGGACGGATTACGCATGCAGTCAGGAAAATTAATTTATATGGGGGAAAGCTGACAATCCGGGAATTAAGCGGTGAACTTTATTTGTGCCAGCGGCAGTTGGAACGGCAGTTTAAATGGTATACCGGATTTAGTCCGAAAGAATATAGCCGCATTATTAAATTCAGAAATGCTGTCCGTTTACTGAGAACAGTTGATTCGGGAGATTTACTTTCTGTAGCAATGGAAGCAGGGTATTATGATGTTCCTCATCTTTCGAGAGAAATAAAAAGATTGTCCGGTAATACTCCTTATTCTTTCTTATCCTTTTTTCCTGAAAAAAGCTCTCATTTGTAGAAAATCTTAAAAGTCGTTTTTATACAACAGTTCTCTTTTCTCTTTCTTTATTTTTGTCTTATTCTATTAATAAATAAAGCGTATTAAAATGGAAACAATGAAAGAAAAAGCAATGCTGTTGTTACAGAAAAGTGAGGTGGTCATTCTTACTTCAATCAATCGGGAAGGATACCCCCGGCCCGTACCTATGAGTAAAATAAAAGCGGATGGGATTTCGGTAGTTTGGATGGCTACCGGGAAGGACTCGTTGAAAACCAGGGATTTTAATCAGAATCCGAAAAGTGGTTTATGTTTTTACGCTTCGGGAAATAGCGTGGCTTTGACGGGAGAGGTGGAGGTCGTTACAGATGAAGTTGTAAAAAAGGAATGCTGGCAAGATTGGTTTGCGGAACATTTTCCTTTGGGACCTGCCGATCCGAATTATGTAGTTTTAAAGTTTAAGGCAAATGAAGGAACTTTTTGGGTGGATGGAACATTTGTTCACAGAAAGATAAAAGAATGAAAACCTGAATTTTTCATTTCTTTTATACGAATTATGAAAGGAATATCCCAAAACTTATTTCCGAATGGATGCCATTAGGGCAGGGAGCGGTATTTATCAGAATTGTTTACGGATAAATTATCCGATATGATTAACCGTATTAATCGGAATTTTGGCCCGTTTTCCAGCAGGATGTTATTCCCCTTCCGGCCAGAAGTGTTATTCTTTTTTCCGGTTAAATAAGCTTTGGGCATATTTTTTTGTTTTTTTATAATTTAGCACCTACCCCCGTCCCCGGGTGCTATTATAAAAATTATAGAAAAATAGTTATACAAATCAAAAACATTATGTTATTTTCCCCGTATCAGTGAGGAAATGAAATAATAATTGAAATAAGTTGAAAATATGAAACAATCGATGACTAAGTTTTTGATCGTCCTTTTTTTGATTTGTTCTACGAATTTGTATAGGGTATACGGACAAGAGAAAGATACTATTGCACGTCATAGTATTCTGGATGAAGTTGTGGTAACAGGTAACCGTACTTTGGTAAACCGGAACAATGTTCCGATGAATATTACCGTAGTGGGGAGAAGTGAGATTGAAAACAGTAGTGAATCCGCTTTATTACCGGTGCTTTCCGAGCGGGTTCCCGGATTGTTTGTGTCGGAGCGGGGAATTACCGGTTTCGGGGTGGCCAGCGGAGCTGCAGGAGGTATTTCCATACGGGGAATAGGAGGTTCTCCCAATACGCAGATGTTGGTTTTAATTGACGGACATCCGCAATTTATGGGTTTAATGGGGCATCCTCTGCCGGACGCTTATGTAGCATCAGATGTAGAAAGGGTAGAAGTTGTGCGCGGTCCGGCTTCCATTCTGTATGGGACAAATGCCATGGGAGGAGTAATCAATATTATTACCCGTAAGCAAATCCGGGACGGGTTTTCATTGAATGCCCGGGCTATGGGAGGGAGTTACAATACGCAGAAATATATGGCCAATATCGGGGGACGCAAGGGGAAAGTAAATGCTTATGCGTCTGTAAATCACGACCGGACAGATGGCGACCGGGAGAATTCAGCTTTTCACATCACCAACGGTTTTGCCAATATCGGATTTGAATTGTCGGATCATTTCAGTTTACGTGCCGACGTGAGTGTAGCAGATTATCTGGCGGAGAATCCCGGTCAAATTACCGACCCTATGTTCGACAATACGGTGGATGTTCTCCGGGGAGTGACTTCTTTTACTTTGGCGAATAATTTTAAGCATAGCGACGGGGCTTTATCCTTTTTTTATAACTGGGGCTATCATGAGATTAACGATGGATACAAAACAGGGGAGAAACCCCTGAATTACCGTTATCACTCCAGGGATTATAATTATGGTCTTCTTTTTTATCAGATAGTGAGGATGTGGAAAGGAAATATGCTTACCTTGGGTTTTGATTATAAGTCGTACGGGGGAAAGGCCTGGAATCATTTTCTGACAGAAACTCCCGACAAGGTGATGGTGGATACCTCGGCTTACGATTTAGGAGGATATGCGATTATGCAGCAGAATTTGTTTAAAGACGTGCTTACGTTAAACGCAGGCGTAAGGCTGGAACACAATGAGTCGTTTGGAAACAAATGGGTTCCTCAGGCAGGACTTGCCCTGCGGCCGACGAAAAATTTTGTGATCAAGTCGAGCTTTTCCAAAGGATTCCGGAATCCGACAATCCGGGAAATGTTTATGTGGGCACCTGCCAATCCGGATTTAAAACCTGAAGAAGTAACGAATTACGAACTGGTGCTGGAACATACTTTTTTCAAGCAGAAAATGAATATAGAAGTTTCCGGATTTATTGCGGATGGGGATAACCTGATACAGACACAGATAATTGACGGAAATCCGAAAAATGTCAATACGGGAAGTTTTAAGAATAAAGGAGTGGAGGTTGCATTCCGGGCCGCCTTGTGTTCTAAATTGGATATAGGAGGCAATTATTCCTGGTTATATATGAAAGTCCCTGTTTTGAATGCTCCGGAGCGGCAATTGTATGCAAATGTAAATTTCCACACGAAAAGGTGGCAATTAAATGTAGGGTATCAGTATATCAACGGCCTTTATCTGACTACGGGGAAAGAAGTAAAACAGGAGGATTACGGATTGTTAAATGCTAAAATTTCATTCAAACCCTGGAAAGTTCTTACTATTTTTGCAAAAGGAGAGAATCTGACCCGGGAAAAATATCAGATTATAAACGGTTATCCGATGCCGGGAGCGGTCTTTTTCGGAGGCTTGCATTTGTCCATTAACCGTTAACAGGTTGCCGGAAAATAATAATATCGTATTATAAACCCATTTTTATGTCAAAACTTAAAGTTCTATTACTGGGAATCGCCTTATTTATCGCTTGGGGAGCTTGGGCGCATTCCGGAAAGCCGCGTGTTTATGTCATTATCGATACCGATTGTGCTGCGGATGATTTCCGGACAATCTGTATGTTATTGGGTAACCGGGATGTGGAGATTCTGGGGATTACGACCTCGGAAGGGGCTCTTACACCTCAGCAGGGGAAACAAAAAGTGAAAGCTTTACTGAACAGTTTATATCATCAGGGTATACCGGTGGCCGCCGGACGTGAAGTGAGTTCCCCGGTTCCGGTCTGGCGGGAAATGTCGGTACGGATAAATTGGGGTGATACGCTGCAGGAGGACAGTTCTAAACGGTCTGCTACGGATTTAATGGCAGAAACGATGGAGCGGGAACCCCAAAAAATAACGTTTATTTGTTTGGGACCGGTGACGAATGTCGGGGATTTACTGCAGGCAAAACCCCGTTTGGCTGGAAAAATTGATAAAGTAATCTGGTACAATAGCGGGGCGCAGCCGATGAGGGATGTAAATTACAATATCGATACGCTTTCCGCTCAAAAGGTGATGGCGAGTGGAGTGCAGATGCGGTTGGTCTCTTCGAAAGAGGAAGATTCTGTACCGGTCAGTATGTTCTATCTGATGGAATTGGGGCAACTTCAGTCCTCTCCTTATGCTCAGAAGGTTGTGACGGCCCACGTCACTCCTCCTCTGGTTTCTGCTGTTAAAGAGGAACATCTGAAGGTATGGGACGAATTGACTGTATTATCTCATTTTGCCCCCCAGCTTTTTACGGTGGATTCCCTTTCGCCTACTATCGAATGGTATTCTGTTGATACGAAACAGCAGATCCGTCCCATCGAAGAGCAATTACTGGCTGTATTCAGAGGAAAAGAAAACGTGGAGGGAAAAATATTTTATCATTTCCCTGTAGCGGAAGAATATTATATCCGGGATTTAATGCCGGTAATCGGACCGACAATCAACCGTTATGGGGCGAGTGAGTGGAGAGCGGCAGTCCTGACCAATGAACTGCACGGACATTTGGGTATTTACGCCACTTTGGGAGTAAAAATGGGGATACGGGCCCGGGAGTATTTTAATGTGGGAGTAGACGATATCGTTGTGAACAGTTATGC
>JAEXFF010000317.1 GCA_023400335.1 Bacteroidota bacterium | reverse complement strand
CTTATGACAATAGCGTCAAAGGAGTTCCGCGTGTTACTATAAAAGTTCCTACTGCCGGGGGAAAAACATTCATTGCCTGTAATGCATTACGTACTATTTTTGATGGTTTGCCTGCAGAAAAAACTAAAGTTGTTGCCTGGTTTGTACCTTCTGACACTATATTAAAACAAACCTACAAGAATTTAAATGATCCTCATCATACGTATCGTCAAAAAATTGATAGTCATTTTGGCAATGCTGTATGTATCGTTGACAAGGAAGCGGCACTTTTCGGACAAGGTATTAGCCCTACGGAAATGAGAGAACAACTTACCATTTTTGTTTTGAGTGTACAATCATTTGCAGCTAATAATAAAGATGGACGTAGGGTATTCCGCGAAAATGAAAATCTTACAGAACATGTAAATACCTATCAATATAAAAATAAAATTATTGACAAAGCGGACGAAGCTTCATTAATTCAGGTTATTGCTCAGTTAAACCCGGTAGTAATTATAGACGAAAGCCATAATTTTGAGGCAGATTTACGAGTTGATATGCTGAATTTAATAAATCCCTGCTTTATTCTCGATTTAACTGCGACACCCCGTAAAAAAAGCAATATAATCAGTTTTGTTGATGCTATTAAGCTCAAGCTTGCAAATATGGTTAAATTACCCGTCATTGTCTATAATCACAAAAGTACAAATGATGTTATCGTAAGTGCTATTCAATTACAAAGAAGTTTAGAACAAAAAGCTACTTTACAAGAGCAGGAAGGTGGCAAATATATCCGTCCGATTGTCTTATTCCAAGCACAACCCAAAACAGATAATGACAACATTACATTTGATAAAATAAAACAACAACTCATAGAAATTGGTATTCCGGAAGAACAAATAAAGATAAAAACAGCCAATAAAGACGAAATTAAAAATGTTGATTTAATGAGTCGTGACTGTGAAGTGAGATTCATTATAACTGTCAATGCTTTGAAAGAAGGCTGGGATTGTCCTTTTGCCTACATATTAGCTTCATTGGCAAATAAATCTTCACGTGTGGATGTTGAACAAATTCTCGGTCGGATTTTACGTTTACCTTATACAACGAAACATACGCAAGAACTTCTCAATTTGTCGTATGTGTTCACCTGTTCTGCAAATTTCCGGGATACTCTTGAAAATATAATTGCCAGTCTAAACAAAGCCGGATTTAGTAAAAAAGATTACCGTTTGGCAAATGAAGAGCAATCAAATGAGAATGTACAATTACCGGAAAAAACATTAGGTAATTTATTTGATTATAATAATTATAAAGAACCTGATGCCCCACTGTCACTTGTCCATGAAGATTCTGACATTTATGTCCCACTGGTAAAAGACATGGTCAGTAATCTCGAAGTTAATACTTCAGTTGATACTATTGAAAATATAGCCAAGGCTCAAAATTCTGATTATCAAAAACAAATAGAGGAATCCATTAAAGAAGACGATAATATTCCCAATGATGTAAAGAACATGGTAAAATACTATTCAATAAAAGATTTTTTCCAAAATGATGCTTCAGCAATTTGTTTACCTACTTTCATGAAGAAAATCAATAGCAATTCTTTGTTTGAACAGGAAGGTTCTTTAAGACCTCTGACAAAATCTATGCTTGCGGCTGATATTAATCTGGATAAGGAAGATCATAAAATAAATTTTACCAGAACGGATATTGAAGCAGTACGGGTAGATCTTGAACAAAGTGGCAAAGACGAGTTTGTGCCAACACATAGAAACTTGAATGCACAACAAATTGCAAGCTTGAAAGAATTTATTACTTCTTTACCCGATGAAGGCCAGAAAAGACAATTAGCAAGAAGTATCGCTAAAAATATAAAGTTTGATGAGATTCCCGAACCACAAATAATTAGCTATATCGAAAGGGCCATTCAGGACTTTGACGCGGAACAAATTTCTGATTTAGTAAGTTATCATCTACAAACCGTTAAAACCGTAAAAGATAAGATTAATTCGTTATTAGGAAATTATCAAGAAGGAAAATTCAAAGAGTGGCTCGATACAGGACAAATTAAATGTGAACCAACTTATACTTTTCCACCAAAGATAACCTTAAAATCTCTTTCCAGAGGACTTGCAAAAGGACTTTATTCAGAAGAAGGGGATATGAATGATTTTGAGTATCGTGTTATAAATGCAGTAGCCAATCTTAACAATGTTGTATTCTGGCACAGAAATTCAGAACGAGGGCAAGGGTTTTGTATAAATGGTTTTATAAATCATTATCCGGATTTTATAGTCAAGTTAAAAAGTGGTTTTATCATTGTGATAGAAACTAAAGGCGACGACCGGGATAACTCTGACAGTCGTAAAAAAATAAATTTGGGATGTACATGGGCTAATAAAGCAGGTGAAAAGTATCGTTATTTTATGGTCTTTGATAAAATACAAATGGAAGGGGCTTTAAACGTTACTGAATTACTTAACAGACTTAAAGAAATGTGATAATTATGGAAGCAAATGTTTGGACAACACTTTTATCTGGTGCAATCGGGGCTATAATTGGCACTTATGGAGGTTCATTCTTTTTAGCCAAAAGACAGGAAAACAAAATTGTAAAAGTAAGAAATATTGCTATTAAGGGGCTTAAAATTATCAAACAGTATGCTAAAACAGTGAATACATTTGATAAAGCCAATGAAGAGTTTAATAATAAATTAAATATTGCAGAGAAACGAGCTATTCTTGTTGCTTTACATAAATTAGGTGTTCCCATAGAAATACCTAAAAATGACATATTTGATATTAAAAATATAAAGTTTAGTTGTAAAATAATAGATATTAAAGAAATAGAAGATATGATCTTGCAGGTAGCAAAAGGACACTGTGATTATCTTTTCTTCGCTGAAGTCGATTCATATTTTACTGAAAATCTTAGATTAAATAGTATCAGAGGCATTGCAAAAAAATTTGTAAATGAGGTATTAGTGAAAAGTGAATATGATAAAGAAAAAATGATCGTTACATATCCTAAAGACTGGTTTAATAATTTTACCTACGGAGAAAAGTTAAATATCGGGGTTTTCAAAGAAATGATAGCAGCTTCTGAATACTACGATGATAAGGGACATACTATACCTGAAAAATTTATTAAATTAAATAAGGAAATTGAACTAGGACTTTGGGATATTTATTTGTCATGGGACTATAATGCTTATTCAAACATCATAAGCCAAAACAAAGTAACTAATATATTGATCCAACAATTAATGGGAACAAATCTAAATTCCTCTCAATATGAAATTTCAAAAAGTAAGTGACCAATATATTAACAAAGTTGTAATAAATATCTTATGGTATCTTTTTTCGATTGCTGATGTTTTTTTGATTAATAAACTCCTCCAAATCTCCGATTCTTTTAATCACCATCTACTTCTCTGACTCATCCCGTTTAAGCATAAGTTTCTTGCCGCCATGGGCAGCACGATAGACAGTAATCTTCTTTTGATGGACTAATTGGTAGACGGTATTCTTTTTATATCCAGTAATTTCGCAAAAGGTGTCGATCCCGAAATATTCGGGTAAGAATTCTTTTACCGATTCCGAAAAAGGTAATAGTTTTTAAAGCAAGGAAGTAAATTGTTCTACTATCAAATAAATTAAGGGAGTATCGGATTTTATTTGTTCCATATTGTCATTATTTTGTACAAAGGTATGGCAAATGATAACGATAACATGCAGGTGAATAGTAAGTTGTATATGTATGTAAGAAATCTGAGAAATAAATTTAACTTATCCAATTAGCTATATTTCATACAAAATCAGCAAGGGGAACGAGTAAAAAGGTCTACCTTTGTAAAGTCAATAAAATACAGTCAGATACCACATAATTGTAGGGAACTGATAATTTTATTATGTGATTAAACGTGAGTTTTTTGACATTTTTGAAGTGAGAAATGCGACAAAATTGCGACAAGGCGTAAAACAGGCATAAAAAAAGCAGTCACAATCACATGTAACTGCCTGTTTTTTCAATTGTCGGGGTGACAGGATTCGAACCTGCGACCCTCTGCTCCCAAAGCAGATGCGCTACCGGGCTGCGCTACGCCCCGTTATCGTGGGGACAAAGGTAATAATAGTAATTGGAAATCCAAGGATAGAAATTAAATTTTTAACAAAATTATAGAGGAAGAAATTTCCTCTATAATTTGATGTTGAGTTTATATAAATAAGTAGAGTGAGGTTTAAGCGTTAATGTATGGCTTCTGTCTGAAATAAGGGAATTTCAGTTGGATTTATCTCGGGTTTTACCAGTTTGTTTTCCTGGGGAAACCAAGTGAGATCTACCGTTTCTTCGTTATTCAGACTATTGTATTTAATGCGCAATAATACGGAATCCGCATTGGTCGTCAAAAGCTCTTCCGCCCGGAAAGAGACGATTCCATGGTATTTGTAGTTATAGGGATCATTGAAGGCATTGTGGCGGAATTCTAACAGGATGCGGTTGTCTGCTGTCTTTTCCGGATGACGGGCCAGGTTGATGGCATGCTTTAAATTAGGAGCGCCTGCACCGTAGTAGAAATCGAAATTGATAAACTCCGGACTGATCCAGAGGTTGTATAACTGTACGGGATCGTTTCCCAGACTGTCGGAAATTTCCGTGTTGTATTCGATAATGTCTTTGGTCAGGATTTTGTAAATCTCATTTATCCTTACATAGTAGTCAAACTGATCGGTACTGTCCGCTTCCCCTAAAAGGTTAAAGTAAATCAGGACGCGGTCATTGTTTTTGAATTCGGAAGGAATGTTCCAGACAGAAGGACATATTACAGCTCCCCGGTCTGTTGCAATAGTATTGATTTCCCCATTTTTGTGAATAATGCCGTAGTCACTGTATTCATACCGTAAATCCTCGTATTTATCATTACAAGAAGTAAAGAGGAATCCGGATAAGGTAAGGAAAAGCAGAAAAACGTAACGGCTTTTCTTATGCGATAAGCGCTCCCTTTTCAACACACCAGTGAGGGATGAATTGTACGTAAATAAATGATTGAAAATTCCCATAATTATTACTTAGTTGTTCTATTACTTAATTACTGTCTGCAAAGACATTTAAAAGATGTATGAAAACGGAAATAGTTGCGTAGTATTACATTTTTTAACTTTTTCACCGGATAAGTCGTAAAGCCCGGGTTCCGGATTGTGGGAACTCAGGCTTTTAAAGGAGTTTAGAGAATCCTGTTGAAATGGTTTGATTCAATAGAGTTTTTTTCGTAATGAAAAGATAAATTCCAGTCCGCCGTCTTTTCTGTTTTTGGCGGAAATCTGTCCTTTGTGGAAGAGTACGGCATTTTTGACAATAGATAAGCCCAGACCGGACCCGCCGTTTTTGCGGCTTCTGCCCTCATTGATCCGGTAAAAGCGATCGAAAATCCGTTCCAGGTGAGTTTCGGCCACTCCGCATCCGGTGTCGTACAAAGAAAAATAATAGTATTCCACATCTTCTGTATAATTGTCGATCCCGATGGTGATTTTTTCTCCGGCATAACTGATGGCATTGTCCATTAAATTCCGGAAAATGGAATAGAGTAAAGTATGATTTCCTTCGATTTCCACGCTTTCGTCTACATTATTGAATACTTGGATGTGATTGGACTGAATTTGATTTTGCAGGTCGGTTGTAACTTCTTCAATTGTATCGTGGATATTGACGCATTCCTTGTCAAAAAGATCGGCAGCTTCCTCCGTTTTGGTAATCAGGGCTACATCCCGGATCAGGTCCGACAGACGGAGTACCTGGGTATAGGTACGTTCTAGAAAAAACTTTTGTTTTTCCGGTGTAATACCGGGTTGATCCAGTAAGGTTTCGATATAGCCCCGGATGCTGCTTACAGGTGTTTTTAATTCGTGGGCAATATTATTGGTCATTTCTTGTTTCAGCAATCTGTTTTTTTCAGAATTGGAGATATTATTTAAGGTTACTTCGAAACTATTGTCCTTGAAGACGATCAATTTTACGGCGAAGTGTTTCCCGCTTTTGGAGATTTTTCCCTGATAAATGGGCTGGGCGGTCGATTGCGGGTTTACCGGTGTATTTTTTTTCAGGAAAATGCGCAAGTCTTTAAAATCCGGTTTTTCCAGAATTGTATTTACTTCAAAAGTCGGTTCGTCCAGAATGATATTAAGGTATTGGATAAAATGCGTGTTGGCATATATTTTTTGTCCGTCGGCAGAAAAAATACAGATCCCTTCTTCGGAGTAATGGAAATGGCGGAGCAGTTTTTCTTTTTCCTGACGGAGTTGGTTTTTACTTTCTTCCAGTAATTTAAAATTGCTGATAATTTTATTTCCGATGACTCCCAGTTCTGTATCCGGGAAATGGATTTTCTCGTATGCGGGTTGATTGTTTTCCGCAGAAGTTATAAAATCATTCAGACCGCTAATGGCTTTCCCGAACCGATCCGCCAGATAGAGTAGAGAAATAAGGGCAATAAAGAAAAGAAGAACAATAAAATACATAAAAATATTGTCACCTTCCAGATAATCTTTCAGTTCGACATTGTAGGGGAGGGCAACTCTTATGTAGTAAGGGGAATGGTGATAAGCATAATAATAATATTCTTTTCCCCGTGTGGTTGAAAAGCGGATAGCACTGCCGTTGTCATGTATCAGGGCAGAGGCGATTTCAGGGCGATGCAGGTGATTTTCAATTTCCCGCTCTTCCGGTATTGTGTTATCAAACAGAACTTTTCCTTTTTCATCAATAATGGTGAGCCGCAGGCTGTCCGGCAAAAGGGGAAGAATTTTGCTGAGCGTGTCCAGACCTGTATCCGGTCGCATCTGCTTTTGGCGGATATAATGGTGGATGACCTGGGTATAAGTGTCCAGATTGGTACGCAGGTTTTCCGTTTTATATACTTTTTCCCGATTGCGTTGGACTAAGACGATAATAGTTGTGAATACCAGAAATACCAGGAAAAAATAGAAAAATATTTTCTTTTTATAAGATAAATGCATCGGAGGTATATATTAAAAGTTGTTTAAGTTCCGTTTTATTGTCCGGAGGCAAATCGTTTTGTTTATAATCCGAAGACGGGGTTGCCCGGGCGTTTTGTACTGAATACCCGTTTGTACTCAGGTTTCAAAACAATAGCCGTATCCGGAACGGTTGACAATATGTTTGCCGAAATCTCCCAGTTTTTTTCGTAAGCGGGTGATGTGCACATCTACCGTTCTTTCCAATACATATCCATCATCGGTCCAGACTTTCGTCAGGAAGTCTTCCCTGGAAAAAATCCGGTTCGGAGATTTTGCCATGGTACTCAGGATTTCAAATTCCTTTTTCGTTAGTAAAATCGGTTGTCCCTTTAAAGTGACATTTTTGGAAACCAGGTCGATGGTCAGATCTCCTGCTTCTATCGTTTGTTTTGTTTCCGGCAAGTCGTGATTACCGGTTCTTTTCAGTACGGCCTTTACGCGTGCACTGACTTCTTTGATAGAGAAGGGTTTGGGAATATAATCATCTGCTCCCAGACTAAAACCGGTCAGCATGTCGTTTTCCGTGTCTTTGGCAGTCAGAAAAATGATGGGTACGTCCAGATGCATATCTTTTCTGACTTTTTCAGCCATTTTAAAGCCGGACATCCCTTCCATCATGACATCCAGTAATATCAATTTATATTCTTCCGAGATGATTTTTAATGCTTGTTCTGCAGAATTAGCGATATCTACAGCAAAACCTTCGCTCTCCAGGTTAAATTGAAGAATCTCGCATAAATCCTCTTCGTCGTCGACTACTAAAATTTTTTTCCTTTCCATATATTGTTTGTGATTTAAATAGTTGTTTTTATGCGGGAGGTAGCTCCGTAATCTTTTGTTATACCTTTATCCCTCACTACCTGCCAGCAGAGTGTCTGTTTTTTCTTTTCCCTGATGTTTGATATTTATCCCTTCCATCAGATAGATTGCCGCTTCTGCAATATTAGTGGCATTATCTCCGATCCGCTCAATATTGTAAGATATGCTGTTCAGGCTTAAAATGTCAGTCAATTGCTGTTCTTTTAATGTCTTATCTGCATGCTGAGTCCTTAATTTTTTTGTTAATTCATGGTGTAAGGTGTCGACGGTATCGTCCAGTCCGATTGTTTCTTTGGCCAGATTGTTGTCTTCACAGGTAAAGGCAAATATAGCATTTTGCACCATGTTTTCTGCAGTGGCCCATAATTTTGATATATGATTTTTATAGGAGGGGAAGATTGTTCCCCGGGTATT
>JAEXFF010000310.1 GCA_023400335.1 Bacteroidota bacterium | reverse complement strand
CTTCTGCCTCGTCCGAAATGACTTTCTTTGCAACACACTTAATATCAACCATTTTATCAAATCATTATAAACTATTCCACTGATTGCAATATTTATGCCAAAAAAAGTTGACAAAAATTCTTGCAGGAATTATTTTTTACTATAACTTTACTCAAAGGCAAAAGTATCATTTTTTTATGATTCGCCCTAAAATAGTGGTTATACATTCTATTTTTACAAAAAGAATTTTATCGAAGGAAAACAAAGAAATCTGAAAGTTTATATTTCGGGAATGTGAAAAAGTGAAAAAGATACGATCCGGATTCATTTCCCTTTTTTACCTTCTGAATTTTCAGATCATAAGAATTATAATTTTTTTGTTTGTTCATCGAAATTAAGTTATAAATTTGCACTTCCTTTGTAAAAAGTGTGCGAAAAGATTACAAAAACAATGGGATTGGAGATTGATTTACATGAAAAATTAAAAGAGTATTTTGGTTTTGATAACTTCAAAGGGAACCAGGAAGCTATCATCCGGAATGTATTAGCAGGTAAAAACACATTTGTACTTATGCCCACAGGGGGCGGTAAATCATTGTGCTATCAGTTGCCCGCTCTTATGTTAGATGGCACAGCTATTGTGATCTCTCCTTTGATTGCTTTAATGAAAAACCAGGTAGATGCGATGCGTTCATTCAGCGCAGCAGAAGGAGTTGCTCATTTTCTGAATTCTTCTTTGACAAAAACCGAAATTCTGAAAGTCAAGGAAGATATTTTGGAAGGAAAGACCAAATTACTGTATGTAGCGCCGGAATCTCTGACGAAAGACAGTAATGTAGAATTTCTCAAAAAAATAAAGATTTCTTTCTTCGCCGTAGACGAGGCACATTGTATTTCTGAATGGGGACACGATTTCCGGACAGAGTACCGTAAAATACGTCCCATTGTCGAACAAATCGGGAAAGCACCCATTATTGCACTGACAGCCACCGCTACTCCGAAGGTACAACACGATATCCAGAAAAATCTGGATATGCTGGACGCTGAAGTGTTCAAATCCTCTTTTAACCGTCCGAACTTATACTATGAAGTCCGTCCGAAAAACGATCCGACCAAAGATATTATCAAATTTATCAAAAAACACGAAGGGAAATCGGGAATTATCTATTGCCTGAGCCGGAAGAAAGTGGAAGAATTGGCAGAAGTCCTTTGTATAAACGGAATCAAGGCAGCTCCCTATCATGCCGGTATGGATGCCTCTACCCGAAGTGCAAACCAGGACAAATTCCTGATGGAAGAAGTAGACGTTATTGTAGCTACGATTGCCTTTGGAATGGGGATTGACAAACCGGATGTCCGTTTCGTCATCCACTACGATATTCCCAAAAGCCTGGAAGGGTATTACCAGGAAACCGGACGCGCGGGAAGAGACGGAGGCGAAGGCATCTGTATCACCTATTACAGTTATAAGGACATTCAGAAACTGGAAAAATTTATGCAAGGGAAACCGATAGCCGAACAGGAAATCGGGAAACAATTGCTGATGGAAACCGTATCTTATGCGGAAACCTCTCTATGCCGTCGAAAAGTCCTGCTCCATTATTTCGGAGAAGATTTCGAGGAAGACAATTGCGGATGCTGCGACAACTGTCTGTATCCGAAGAAAGAGTTCGAGGGCAAAGAATATATATTAGACGCTCTCACATTGGTTTCAGAAATAAAAGAAAAATTTAAAATAGAGCACTTGGTCAATATCCTGATCGGGGAAGCCGATTCAGCTATAAAGGCTTATAAACACGACAAACTGGAAATGTTCGGAAGCGGGGCAGAAAAAAGCCGCCAATTCTGGACCATGGTTTTCAGAAGGGCTTTAATCAGCCGACTCATTGAAAAAGATATTGAACAATACGGTGTAATAAAAATAACGAAAGAAGGACTGGATTTTCTAGAACACCCTAAAGAATTTATGCTGATGGAAGATCGTAATTTTGAGGAAAATGAAGAAAAGATTCAGGAGAAAGGCGGCGTTTCCGCATTAGACAACACTTTATTTGCTATCCTGAAAGATTTACGGAAAAAAATTGCTAAAACCAACAACTTACCTCCTTATGTTATTTTCCAGGATCCCTCTTTGGAAGATATGTGTATTAATTACCCTATCACTATTGAAGAATTAGCGAATATCCAGGGAGTAGGAACAGGCAAGGCCCAAAAATACGGAAAAGAATTTGTAGAAGTCATCAAACAATATGTAGAAGATAACGAAATCGAACGGGCTCAGGATATGGTGGTGAAAACGGTAGCCAACAAATCCAAATTTAAAGTATATATCATTCAGAACATCGACCGTCAGATTGATTTGGAAGACATCGCTTCAGCCCAGGGACTCAGCTATGAAGAACTGATCAAAGAGATGGAAGCAATTGTATTTTCCGGAACAAAACTCAATATCGACTATTATATTAATAAAATTCTGGACGAAGAACAACAAAAGGAAATATTCGATTATTTCATGGAAGCCCAGACCGACAATATTGCAGAAGCCTTTGACGAATTTGAAGGAGATTATTCCGAAGAAGACCTGCGTCTCATGCGGCTGAAATTTCATTCCAAACATGGAAACTAGAATCGAATCAGCAAGAAAAGGATTATCCTTTGACAAGCTATCCGGTAAATAAGAGTTTACCCTATCTCATTCTGTCTGACGCTTCGCTGATAAATAGAATCCCGGTCCTGTCCCATAAACAAATCCGGAATTCCTTTATCAGCGAAGTGTTTTATTTTCTCCTGAAGAAGTAATCTTCTGTCTCCTTCAACGGACTGCTCTATTTCTCTTTATCAACAGAACGGACAAAAGGAATATCGTCCCGGAACAATTTACGGTAAGTAATATGGGTTTTCACGACTTTGGCACTCAGATAGTCCATTAAATGCATCATCTGTGGATTAAAGTCCCCCACCCAGTTCATCTCTAAAAATTTATAACAACTGTTTCTCTCTACAATTGTTTCACAAAAACGTTTGATTAAAGCCGCTTCGACCCCTTTCCCCTGAAATTCGGGAACGACTCCGAAAAGCTGGCCTAAAGCAACATTCACTTTCTTTATGTGACGATAATACAAAAATTTCAGTATTCCGATAAAATTCAGCTTTCCGTTTAAATGCCTGATTACCTGATTCATCTCCGGAAACATCAGGTAAAAACCAATGGGATTTCCTTTGAAATAAGCAAAATAAATCAGATCTTTATCAATGACAGGTTGCAAACTCTTATAAATAGCTTCCACCTGTTCCCGGGTAATACCGTCTACTCCATGCACTTCCAGATTCCAAGCTTTATTATATACTTCCAGTAAAGAGTCAATCGCTTTTTGTTTTCCGATTTCCCGGTAAGTAGAAACAGTGTAATCCGGATTTTTCAGCAGACGGTCGGCTTTCCATACCACAACAGGAGCTAAACTTTCCATTACCAAACGGTTGCGGTACGTAAACTGTTTGAAATAATCCCGGAAACCGTATTCTTCAAAAAACTTCACATAATAAGAATGCGTATAGGGCATGGCATAGTTGGGAAACTGATCGAATCCGTCCACCAACAATCCCCACCATTCCATCCGTTCACCAAAATTCACAGGACCTTCCATCGCTTCCATCCCTTTGTTTTCCAGCCATTCCCGGCATTTATCGAAAAGCATAAAAGCAGCTTTCTTATCGTCTATACATTCGAAAAAGCCCATTTGTCCCACAGCATATTTGTCCAGCCGGCAGGTTTTTCCGTTGATAAAGGCAGCTACCCGCCCGACACTATGCCCTGCTTCATTATACAATACCCAACGGCTGCATTCTCCGTTTTTGAAACAGGGATTTTTCTCCGGATCAAATACATTGCGGATATCATTATCCAAAGGACGTATCCAATACGCATTATTTCGATAAAGTTTTACAGGTAAGTGTAAAAACTCCCCCTCTTGTTTTTCCGTTTTAACTTCTGTAATTGTATACATAATTTAATTTACTAAGCCCACCGACTTATTTCCTGTTCCCGTAACCTCTTTTAATAAAGTTTATTACGATCCTGAAACGAATAATTAACTGTGACCGGTTATTTACCAAAACCACACTCCCCTCACCAGCTCACCACTTTTGAATGCCTCCTGTCGTAGAGATACTTTAAACGCCATTCCAATTTTCTTTCCCATACGACCAGAATGGCCAGAACCAAGCGGGGCAGAATCAACCACCATACAGGCAAACCAATCATCATAAACAACAAAGGATCCTCTACCTCAGAATGGGAAACAGCCAGATGATGATTTAATAAATCGGCTTCTCTTCTTTCCAGTTTCCCTAATTTGGCATAATCCATCATAATAGCCGAACCATAAGCCAGCCCCACTGTATTTCCCAATATCCATAAAAATGAAGCAGAAGCCGTCAAACCAAATAAATTCATAAGCGGAGCAAATAAGTGGGAAAGCCACTTTAACACCCCGAATTCTTCCAGTAAACGTTGAACAATCATCAACGAAACGATAATCCCGAATATTTTTACACACAGCCACAAGCTGTTTTCCAGCCAATGAAAAAAGGTAGCAGAAAACCCCGCTTCCACCACTTCTGTCTGAGAAAGGGCTTCCGGCATGACGGGCAATATCCCGTTTAAAAAGAAGGCGGCCACAAAACTTCCTGCCAAGCGGACTCCAATCATACGTAAAGCGGTAGATCCGGTTTTTTGTTGTACCAGCGTTTCGATAATAAAACCGTGGGAAATCAGACACATCATTGCCAGTATCACTCCTTCCCTCACGGTAAAATCCAGGGTCGTAATCAACGCAATAACAGTATAAATATTAGTAAAAATACTGGTCACAAATACCAGAGCTGCATCTCCGGGTAATCCCAGACAGGTAAACAAAGGGGACGCAAAAGAAGACAGATAAGGTAAAATATTAAAATAAGATAAAAGCATGACAAAAAAGGATACCGGCAGCATAATCTTGAGAAACCAGCAAGAAGTTTTCAAAGCTACCGGTAAGGCTTTTTTTATACAACCGAAAATACGTTCTTTAATCAAAAGTCGTCAATTTATGTTAAACACCCAAATTCTTCAATTCTCTACCTCAACTCTTCCGTCAGCAGACGGATTTCCATAGTAGGACTGATCCGTTCATATAAAATATTATACACTGCATTGGTAATCGGCATGTGTACATTGTAATGTTCGTTGATTTCTTTGATTCCCTTTACAGCAAAATACCCCTCAGCAATCATGAGCATTTCCATCTGTGCTGATTTTACGGAATACCCTTTCCCTATCATCGTTCCAAAAGTCCGGTTCCGGCTGAATTGAGAATAAGCAGTTACCAGCAAATCCCCCAGATAAGCGGAACTTTTTATATCCCGGTGTATGGGATGAACTGCCGCTACAAAACGTTCGATTTCCTGTATTGCATTGGAGATCAGTACCGCCTGAAAATTATCTCCATATCTCAGTCCGTGACAAATCCCGGCCGCAATGGCAATCACATTTTTCAATACCGCAGAATATTCCGTCCCGTAAATATCATCCAAAATACTGGTCTTCACATAATGGCAATCGAAAGTCTGGGCGACTTGACGGGCAACCTTCAGGTCATTGCTGGCAAAAGTCAGGTAAGACAAACGCTCTAATGCAATTTCTTCAGCATGGCAAGGACCGGAAATAATCACAATTTGCTCCAAAGGTACCTCGAAATAATGATTAAAAAATTCCCCGATAATCATATTATCATCGGGTATTAATCCTTTGATAGCTGAAACGACAACTTTCTTCTTTAACGGAACAGTTATATTTGCTGTCACATTTTTCAAGAAAGCACTGGGGATGGCAAAAATGATGACATCACACATGCCGATCAGTTTATTTATATCATCGGTAAAGGTGATTTTAGAGAGATCAAATTCGACCTCACAAAGATAACGCGGATTATGACTCAAAGCCCGGAAAGCTTTGATGGTATCGAAATTCCGCATAAACCAATTGATATGGTCATTTGTTTCCGTCAATATTTTGGCTATAGCCGTAGCCCAACTTCCTCCTCCGACAATACCTAATCTGGGTTTTTCTGGTAGTTCCATGATAATAGGTTTATATTTACGATCTGCAATTTACGACTTTAATCGTAAAACATACATCTGAAATCTCAAAGTTATTTCCCTGTCCACCTTTTTACATCCTCCTGGGAAGGCGCTGTCAATCCCAGTTTTTCCTTTTTGTTGATTCCGCAAAGCTGCTGATGCAGTTTATTGGGATTCTCTACTCCTTTCAGGGCTTCAACGGTCAATATTCCCGCTTTTTTCACCACTTCTATCCATTCTTTGGGGACTCCTGCCTCTCCGAATTTATCTTCTCCGTCTACCGCTATCTTCTTTTCGGGTTTCATCTGAGGGAAAAACAATACATCCTGAATAGAAGGGCTATCGGTAAGGAACATACACAAACGGTCGATACCTATTCCCATACCTGAAGTCGGAGGCATACCATATTCCAGCGCCCGTACAAAATCGTAATCAATATACATGGCTTCGTCATCTCCCCTTTCCTGCAATTTCATCTGCTGCTGAAAACGGTCCAGCTGATCGATGGGATCATTGAGCTCGGAATAGGCATTTGCAACTTCTTTCCCGTTGACAAACAACTCAAACCGTTCCGTCAGATCCGGACGGCTTCTGTGTTTCTTTGTCAGAGGGGACATTTCCTTCGGATAGTCATAAATAAAGGTAGGCTGAATATAGTGTCCTTCACATTTTTCGCCAAAAATTTCATCGATCAGTTTGCCTTTTCCCATCGTTTTATCCACAGCTATCCCCATTTCTACGCAAGCATCATAAAGCTCTTCTTCGCTCATTTTTTCAATATTATAACCTGTATATTCCAGAATGGCATCCGTCATCCGGATCCGGCGGAAGGGAGGAGTAAAATCGATTTCCTGATCCCCGATCCGGGTTTTCAGGGTACCATTTACAGCCATAGCTGCACGGGCGATCATCTCTTCCGTAAAATTCATCATCCAGAGATAATCTTTATAAGCCACGTATATTTCCATACAAGTAAACTCCGGATTATGTGTCCTGTCCATTCCTTCATTCCGGAAATTACGTGAAAACTCATATACGCCTTCAAACCCGCCTACAATCAACCTTTTCAGATACAACTCATTTGCAATTCTCAAATACAAAGGAATATCCAAAGCATTGTGATGCGTAATAAAAGGACGGGCAGAAGCCCCTCCTGGAATAGCCTGTAAAACCGGCGTTTCTACTTCCAGATACCCCTGACTGTTAAAAAATTCCCGAATCGCATTGATCATACGGGTTCTCTTTACAAACACTTCTTTTACCTGAGGATTCACGATCAGATCCAAATACCGTTGCCGGTAACGTAACTCCGGATCCGTAAAAGCATCGAAAACTTTTCCGTCTTTTTCCTTTACAATAGGTAAAGGACGCAAAGACTTCGACAACATAACCAACTTCCGGGCATGTACAGAAATTTCTCCGGTTTGCGTACGGAAAACATACCCCTCTACACCAACCAAATCCCCAATATCCATCAACTTTTTAAACAAAGTATTATAAGCTGTAGCGTTTTCGTCCGTTGAGATATCATCCCGGCTGACATACACCTGAATTTTTCCTGTAGAATCCTGCAATTCAAAAAATGAGGCTTTACCCATAATCCGGCGACTCATCATTCTTCCGGCAATAACAACCTCCCGTTTCGGTCCGGCATCGTCAAAATTTTCCTTTATCTCTGCTGCCCGGCCTGTTACCTTAAATTCTGCAGCGGGATATGCCTCTATTCCCAATTTCGCCAATTCCGCCAAAGAGTTACGGCGGATGATTTCCTGTTCACTTAATTCAGAAAAACCCATTTTTATTATAATTTAAATAATTTATTATCAGTACATTAATTTCCACATTCCTTTCCGGGACTGCAAAGATAATAAAAAAATAAAGAGAAAACTATCTATTCGTTTGATTTGTAACTGCATACCTTTTTTATGTTTAAACTGTTGAAAAATTATACTTTTTTAGTTTTGAAATAACAAGGAATTTCCGCTTCTTTGTATCAGAATTGGAAAAAAGTATAATGAAAAAAAGATGGGTTATAAACACTCCCCCGGAGGAAAATAAAATATCAGAACTAGCACATAAATTAAATTGTCCCCCCGTTATTGCAAACCTTCTGTTGCAAAGGGATATAGACACAGCAGAAAAAGCACAGGCCTTTTTCTACCCTTCCCTCAGCATGCTTCACGATCCGTTCTTAATGAAAGATATGGATAAGGCTGTAGATCGTTTGGACAAGGCGATTGCCCAAGAGGAAAAAATCTTAATATACGGAGATTACGATGTAGACGGTACCACTGCTGTAGCTTTACTTTATAAATATCTCAAAAACAAGTGTAATCATTCGAATCTCGAATACTATATCCCGGATCGATATACGGAAGGTTATGGCGTATCTGTAAAAGGCATAGATTATGCCGCGGAAAATGACTTTTCCCTCATTTTAGTGACAGACTGCGGCGTAAAAGCAGTGGAAAAAGTCCGGTATGCTAAAGAAAAAGGCGTTGATATCATCATCTGCGACCACCATACACCGGGAGATTCCTTGCCGGAAGCAATTGCCGTACTGGACCCTCAGCGAAAAGATTGTAATTATCCTTATAAATGGCTCAGTGGCTGCGGGGTAAGTTTCAAACTGGTGCAGGCCCACAGTATGAAACACAATCTGCCGATGTCGGAACTTTATAAATTGCTGGACCTTTTATGTGTCAGCATTGCCAGTGACATTGTGCCGATTACCGGAGAAAACCGGATCTTGGCTCACTACGGGCTTCAGCAGCTAAATGAAAAACCCAGTTTAGGACTTAAAACCATCATTGAGGTCTCCGGTATTGACAAAGAAATTACAATAAACGATATTGTATTCCGGATCGGTCCCCGGATCAATGCTGCCGGACGGGTTGAATCGGGAAACAGAGCGGTTGACTTATTGGTATCCGATGAGCGGTTCTCTGCCAATGGTATCGCGTCTGATATCAATATTTTCAACGACCGCCGGAAAAAACTGGATCACGACATTACAGAAGAAGCCATCGCTCACATTACCCACTCTGAAATAGAACCTTCCCGGAAAACGACTGTTCTTTTCAACCCCAAATGGCATAAAGGCGTCATCGGAATTGTAGCTTCCCGTCTGACCGAGTCCTTTTACCGTCCTACTATTGTGCTGACCGAATCCAATGGTATGGCGACCGGTTCAGCCCGCTCCGTTGAAGGATTCGATCTCTATTACGCCATTTCTCAATGCAGTGAACTACTGGAAAATTACGGGGGTCATAAATATGCTGCGGGCCTGACCCTGAAAATTGAAAATATAGAACCTTTCAAAAAGAAGTTTGAGCAAATAGTACAGGAAACGATCAATGAAGATATGTTAACGCCTCAAATTAATATTGATGCGAAAATCAAACTCTCCGATATTACTCCTGAACTCTACAATATGCTTCAGAAATTCGCTCCTTTCGGACCGAATAATACCATCCCGGTTTTTATGACCGAAAATGTAACCAATTTTATTGGTACCCGCAGGGTCGGAAGAAACAATGAACATTTAAAACTCGTTGTAGTGGATGATACCCGTATCTGCAACGACCGCAGCGGCATTGGTTTCGGAATGGGATATTTATACGAAGAAGTAAATTCCGGTCAATATTTTAACATTTGTTATTCACTTCAGGAAAACGAATTCATGGGAAAAGTCGATATACAGATGATGCTGAAAGACATTAAATTCCACAATCCGGAAAAAACAGAAGAATCCTGACCCTAAAGAGAGAGATGCAAAGTTTATCTTCGAAATTGTTAGAAAAAGCAGTAGAACAGTTTGCTTTATTACCGGGAGTAGGGAGAAAAACGGCCCTGAAATATGTACTTTTTATGCTGAAAAAAAAGCCGGAAGAAGTTCACGCTTTCCTTCAGAGCCTGGAGGATTTGAAAACGAACATCCGGGAATGCCCGCAATGTCACAACATTTCCGACAACAATCTCTGTGAAATATGCAGCGATTCCAAACGGGACAACTCTTTGATCTGTGTAGTGGAAAGCATCAAAGATATTATGGCCATAGAAGCCACCTCCCAATACCACGGTCTCTATCATGTATTGGGTGGTATTATATCCCCTATGGAAGGCATAGGCCCGGCAGATCTGCATATCAACAGCTTACTCGAAAGAGCCGGCAAACCGGAGGTAAAAGAAATAATTTTTGCCCTCAGTGCTACAATAGAGGGGGATACTACCGGTTATTACATTTATAAAAAACTCAAAAACAAAGAAGCTCTTTCCATTACAACGATCGCCAAAGGTATATCTGTCGGTAACGACCTGGAATATACCGACGAACTGACGCTTGGACGGTCGATCCTCCACCGGGTATCTTTTACAGGCAACTGATTCAGACTTGAATACCTGTCAGGACGAAGCAGAACACAGCAAATACATTCCTTATAACAAAGTAAAAGCAAAAGGCATCAAATCACTGGCCTTCAGGCAGATTGTTTCCTGTTTACCGACCAGTATGACATCGAAATCCCCATGACGCCTGATCATTTCCATCATTACCTGCCTGCATGCCCCGCAAGGAGGGACAAACTCTCCTGTCTGTTGTCCTCCGCTGGCTCCTGCTACAGCCAAAGCCTTTATCCCTATACCCGGATAACGGGCCCCGGCATAATACAATACAGTCCTTTCTGCACACATCCCGCTGGGATAAGCAGCGTTTTCCTGATTCGTTCCGGTCAATATCTCCCCGTTTTCCAACAAGACAGCAGCTCCCACTGAAAAACCAGAATAAATACTATAGGCATCGGGTAAAACCTCTACCGCCATTTGACACAACAATTCATATTCTGAAGGATAAGAATTTTTATAAACAGTATAATCAATCTTAACTTCTCTTTTATCCATTGCTTATTTTTATTACTTTTACGTCGTCATACAAGATTTGTAAAGTTCGTAAAAGTTTATTAAAAGCAGAATATAAAAAGAACTTTTTTTATTATTTTCTGATCCTTTTGCATTACGGGAATATGAAGAAGCTTACTAAAATATTTTTAATCTTATTGTTAAGCAGTTTAAGCTTAACTGTTTTTAGTCAGTCCAGAAAAGAATTTATCCGAAAATATAAACACATTGCCATTAAAGAAATGGAAAGAACCGGTATCCCTGCCAGTATAAAACTGGCTCAGGGTATTCTGGAATCCGGCTGCGGACAATCGGATCTTTCCGTCAATGCGAACAATTATTTCGGAATAAAATGCCACGAATGGGTAGGTCCGACCTTCCACATGGACGACGATTCCGCCGACGAATGTTTCCGAAAATATAAAAATCCGGAACAATCCTGGATTGATCACAGTGAATTTTTAGTCAACCGCCCCCGTTATGCCGGCCTTTTTAAAATTCCGTCCACCAATTACAGAGCCTGGGCAAAAGGATTAAAAGCAGCCGGATACGCGACAAATCCCCAGTATGCAGATATGCTTATCAAAATTATCGAAGAAGAAGAACTTTATAAATACGACCATCCTGTAGAACGTCCGCTCACTCAACCGGAAACCGTAACTGCTTCCGGGAAAAAGCCCCCGCTTTCTCCCTCTGCAACGAAACCCACATCCGTCAATTACCGGAAACGGGAAGAAATGCGGAATGGCCTCATTTGTATTGAAATCCGGGAAGGGGATTCTTTCGAAAATATTGCAACGTATTACGGTATAAAACTCCGGAAGCTATTGCAATACAACGATAAAAAAGACCCATCCCTGACGGTCGGACAATATGTATATTTAAAAAAGAAAAAAAATAAAGCAGCCAAAGGATATGAATTTCACCGTGTAAAAACAGGAGATACTTTATATTTGATATCCCAGATGTACGGAGTAAAACTTAAAAGTCTGGTTAAATTCAATTATATGGACAGCAATGTCCCCCTTATTGAAGGAGAAAAGATTTACCTGAGAAGCAAAGCTGGAATTTAATATTTTGGATACGTACTAACAGTAAAAAATGGGAAATAGAACAAATACATTTCTGTCATTCAATACGCCTTTCGGGCTACTTATGGGAGGATCTTTTATTATAGCTTCCTATATGTACTTCCGGTATAACGGGAATATTTATGCTAATCCGGCTCTGGACAGGACACTCACTTTCCTGTACATCATCGGACTTTTTATTCAGATCCGCAGATACCGGGAAAGCCCTGAATTACAAGGGTACATTTCCTATGGAAAAGCTTTAAAAACAGGCAGTTTTTTATCTGTGGCCACTGCTTTTGTATACGCGGTTTATACTTTTTTTATTTACTCTGCTCATCCGGAAACCCTGAAAAATTACTTATCTACCGTAGAAACAGTATTTAAAGAACTTTATCCGAATTCTCCTTTGGCGGACAATATGACGCAAATGCTGAATGCTTTTACAACACCTGTTTCCATGGGATTTTCCGAATTTATATCCAAAACATTGATGGGAATCATTTATACATTGATTATAGCTGCTTTTTTGAAAAAAAGGAACCCGGCAGAAAGTTAGTTTTTCGACGTTCAAACAGTAATTTAAACTTGTAAATCGAATCTCTATGAATATTTCCATAATTATCCCGCTCTATAACGAAGAAGAATCCTTGGCCGAACTGACAGCATGGATTGAAAAGGTAATGAAAGAAAATCAATTTAGCTACGAGATTATTATGGTAGACGACGGAAGTACGGATCACTCCTGGAAATGTGTAGAAAATTTATCCGCCCGTAATTCTGCTATACGCGGCATAAAATTCAGACGCAATTATGGAAAATCAGCAGCTTTACACTGTGGCTTTCAGGTAGCACAAGGAGAGGTTGTCATCACTATGGATGCCGATATGCAAGATAGCCCGGACGAAATACCCGCTCTTTTTCAAATGATAGAAAAAGAGGATTACGATATGGTATCGGGATGGAAAAAGAAAAGATACGACCCGCTCTCCAAAACGATCCCGACCAAAATATACAATGCTACAGCCCGCAAATTCTCCGGACTGAAATTACATGACTTTAATTGCGGACTTAAAGCTTATAAAAACAAAGTCGTGAAAAGTATAGAAGTATACGGAGAAATGCACCGGTATATACCGATTTTAGCCAAACAAGCCGGATTTACCAAAATCGGAGAAAAAGTAGTACAGCACAGAGCCCGCAAATACGGTAAAACAAAATTCGGAGGTCTGAACCGCTTTATTAACGGTTTTCTGGATTTATTATCCATTTCTTTTATTACCCGGTTTGCCAAAAAACCCATGCATCTTTTCGGAGCTTTAGGTACTTTTTTATTTCTAATCGGCTTTTGTTCTATCGCCTGGATCGGAATAGAAAAATACATGTATCTCGTCAAAGGCATCCGTGCTTCTCTGATTACAGACAGTCCTTATTTTTACATAGCTTTAACCTGTATGATACTCGGCACTCAATTATTTTTGGCCGGGTTTGTAGCTGAGCTGGTTTCCCGGTCTGCAGTTGACCGGAATGTATACCAAATCGACAAAGAAATCTGAATGAAGGGGTAAACGTTTAAATGTTCAAACGTTTAAGCGCTTAAACGTTCAAACAATCTTATGCTTTTTTATCCGTATGTACGGTCCAGATGGTCTCTGCGGTACAATGTACCCGTTCACCGGATAGATCTTTTACCTGGTGGTAAACAATTACGCGATCCCCTTCGGAGAATAGGTGGTAATAGGAATTTATAAGACTATCCGGCATAATTTCGTGTTCATACACGATTTCTACTTCCGTCAATATATGATTTTTAAGAAAATCAAAAGGCAAGGAATTCGTAATCCATCTCATATAGGAAGCTTGGGTCACATGCCCGTTAAAATCGATATTATCAAAAGTTGCTGTAAACTGACGGTATTCCTGAAAATCCGTCCCCTTCTCCTTTTCATTCATCAAATGTGTAAGAGGCAGTTTTTCAATCTGATGGGAAGTACTCATCTCCACAACCTTTGCTGATTGACGTATGGGTCGTCTCCTGTTTAAATCGACAGTCATCCACTCGGAAGTGGCCCTGACAATCTCTTCTCCGTTTTCCCTTAGCATCCGGTAATCTCTTAAAGCAAATAAACGGTCGATTCCCGAAGGCCAGGTTTCCAGCACCACTTCCTCATCGTGATGAGGCATTTTGTGAATTTCTATATGCAGGCGATGCAACATCCAGGTTAAACCCGCTTTATTCAGGGTATCTACATCTACTCCCAGAAGCTTGGTCTGGCCTTCGGCTACATCATTAAATAAATCACATAATGTCTTAATAAACAACCGTCCCTTATAATTAGTATAATGGTTGTATATCTTAATTTTTTCCGAATATTTGGTAATTACCATCTTTCCTTATTTTCAGGTAAAAATAAGGATATTTCAGCAGACTTCCATCTTCCGGAGTAAAAAGTTAAATTCCTGCGGCTGAATTTTTCTCTTCCTTCTGCCCTTTAAAATAAACCGGCAAGTTTCCCTCTTTCCGGAGTCCTTCTTTCCTAAAAGAAATTAAGATAATGTAACAAATAGAAGGGATATTTCCGTACAAACAGTAAAAACCGTTATAAATGCAAAATATCTATATCTTGGTATTGTTGTATCTGTTAGTTGCCTGTACAAAAGAAAAAAGTAGTGAATCCTTTTCTTCTCCCCGGCCGGTAAAAGTCGTAAAAGTCGGTTCACTCAGCACCATAGACAGGACCTATACAGGTACGGTAGAAGCGGAAGAATTCAGTATTCTCGCGTTCAAAGTTGCCGGAACACTCACCTCCCTTCAGGTAGAAGAAGGTCAGATTATACCGAAAAACGATCTCATTGCCCGTATCGACCCCATAGACTACCAACTTAACTATCAAACGGCAGTATCCAATTACGAAACGGCAAAATCCATATACGAACGTACCGCTCGACTCTTACAGCAGAATGCAACAGCTGTTCAGAATCTGGAGATTGCACAGGCCGATTATATCCGGGCAACTTCCGCCCTCAATATTGCCAAACGTACTTTGGGATATACCCGGCTTCTGGCGCCTTTCAAAGGACTGATTGAAAAAAAATATGTGGAAAACTTTCAGGAAGTACAAATAGGAGAACCTATTGTCCGGCTGGTAAATCCCGATAAGCTCAACATCCGGTTTATTTTGCCGGAAACCGCCATTTCACTTATGCAAATTCCGAAAACCATTTACGTACAATTTGATACATATCCGGAACATTGGTTCCGGGCTGAAATTAAGGAATATATTTATTCTTCAGATGGTTCCGGTATACCTGTAACACTGAGAATTAATGACCCGGACTTCGACCCTTTCCGGAAAGAAGTTTATCCCGGTTTTTCTGCAAAAGTTCTGCTCAAAATAGAAAATACAATCTCCGATAATTTTATCATCCCTGCGAGTGCTTTACTTTTCGAAAATAACCGGTATTACATCTGGTTAGTCAATCCGGAACAGATGACTGTGCAGCGTCATCCCGTAAAAGTCTTGTTTTTCGAAGATAAAGCGCTGATCAAAAAAGGACTTTACCAAAATGATATCATCGTCACCGCAGGTGTATCCGACTTAAAAGACGGGCAGAAAGTGAATATACAAAATTCAAATACGAATCAATAAAACCGGAATTATGAGTTTTTTAAAGGAATTTAAAGCTTTTGCCATGAAAGGCAATGTGGTCGATATGGCCGTCGGGATTATCATCGGCGGAGCTTTCGGCAAAATCGTATCGTCTCTGGTAAGCGACATCATCATGCCACCTATCGGGCTTTTAATCGGAGGGGTAAACTTCAAAAACCTCGTCATACACCTGAAACCCGCAGAAGTAGATCCTACAGGAAAAGTTATTGAAGCAGTCAATATCAATTACGGAAATTTCATTCAAACCAGTCTGGATTTCCTCATTATAGCATTCTCTATTTTTCTGGTCATTAAAGGAATGAACAGCCTCCGTAAAAAACAAGTTCCTCCTCCCCCTCCTGCTCCCCCGGCTCCAACGAAAGAAGAAACTCTGCTTACAGAAATCCGGGATATTTTAAAAGAGAAAAAAAATCAATAACCTTCTTATTTTTTTCTGAGGAAAATAAAAACAAATACCTCCTGCCGCAAAAATTAACGCCTCCCGGTTAAACGGAATGCAGATTGCTGAGCATGTATCAGCTGCTACAATTCATTTATCCGGGAAGCGCCGGTGACAGGCAATCACCTGTACCTCCTTTCCGATCCTGAAAGGCTACGGACAGATATGTTTAATTATCTCTCCTGCAATATCATTTCTATCACATAATCGACCTCGGTAGGGATCTTCCCTAATTTTAAAGTTATTCCCTCCTTGTCCTGACGGAAACCGACAGGGTTTCCATTTTGATAAACACTGGCCTTCTTTACTTTTACGCCTTTCAAAGGAAGATATAGAACTGTATCCTGTACATCCAGCAGATGTACATACAGCACATTCCCTTTCTGGGTCGTCACTCCCCAATGATGCGGAGCAATAATTCCGGCCCGGGTCCCGTATATTGTATTTCCGTATATCTTCAGCCATTCCCCCATCTCCTGCAAGCGTTTCACAGATTCTTCGGGGATTTCCCCATTCGGACGGGGCCCTACATTCAGCAAAAGATTACTGTTATTCCCGGCTGCTTTCACCAGGTAACGAATTAAATCTTCTGTGGATTTAAAGTTGTGGTCCTGTAGATTATATCCCCAGGTCCTGTTCATGGTCTCACAAGTTTCCAAAGGTAAAGTTCCGATTTCAGATTCTCCGGAATAACCGGCAGTATTCTGTCCAGGCAAATCGCGTTCGAACATTTGAAAATCTTCTCCCGCCTTCGGCGCCTGATGATGATTATTCCCGATCAGACAGGCCGGTTGCAAACGGTGAATCAATGCGTACTGTTCTTCTAACCGCCAGGGAGCATCTTTTTTATCCCACCA
>JAEXFF010000300.1 GCA_023400335.1 Bacteroidota bacterium | reverse complement strand
GGTTTACGTCGGCCCATATGTTCCAGGCTTTCGAGATTTCATAACCCAGTTTGGCGTAACCACCGTACTGTTCAAATTCCATATCGGTCCGGTGTCCGTCTGTACGGTTATAGGAAATGCTTAGTATACTTGTAAAACGTCCGGCTTTTATACGGTTTGTAGCTTCGGTTTGCAGAGTATTGTAGGACCCATAACCTAAATTGACATGTGTCTTTATTCCATCTTCCTGCATTTTACGGGTCACGATATTGATAACACCGCCCATTGCATTTGAACCATACAATACCGATGCCGGACCGCGCAGCACTTCCACCCGCTCAGCCAGGAACGACTGATAGGCATCGGAGATCGGATGGGCAAAAAGTCCCATATATTGGGGATGTCCGTCAATCAGTACCAACAGCCCTGTCGTAGGTAAACCCTCCTGCGGAGCACCACCTATCCCGCGTAGCGACATTTGTCCTGCTGCTCCGCCCGATACCCCATAACCCATCGTTCCGCGTGAAATTGCGAAAAATCCGGGGATCTGTTCAGTCAGGAGGGGAAGCAAAGACTGTTCGTTCCGCTGTTCAATTTGTTTCCGGCCGACAACTGACACCGTCATCGGCAGATGGCGGATGTTGGTTTCGTTCCGCGTACCTGTAACCACTACCTCTTCCATCCGGTACATTCGCTCCCCTTGTACACTATCTGTAGTTTCCTGTGCCCGGCTAAAGTCAGACAGAAGTAATAAAGACACCGTGAATAAAATAGGAAATACTTTCATTTTTAAATCTATACTGTTGGTTTATTTTGGTAAAGACTGTATAAAATCTTCTATAATTGGTAAACATTCTTCTGCTGTTTCAGCATCCGAACACCGCTTTTCCAGAGGGCACCAATCGGTTTGAGTACGATTGATGATGTGCGGTACTTCCAAGGCATATACTGTAGGTATGCTGGCCCGGCTGAACAATTGACAGGCCGGCTGACTGATAACACCCGCATACACTTCTTTTACGCCCCCCAGGATCATCAATGCCGCTGCAGCCTTGCCTACCACTTTATCTGCCACGAAAGCCCCCTTTAGTAGCCCGGATTCCTCTTTCAAAAGATGATATAAGTCTTTCACACCCCTTTCACGGAATATCCGGATTTCTTTATTCTTTTGAATCACACACGAACAATTCTCCGAATACAAATAACCGACCACTTTCCGGCCTTCCTCATCTGTGATCCTATATACATCCCCGGGCATAGCTGTTTATATATTTTTAAAAATCTGTATAACCATTTATTCTTTCTTACCCGGTTACAAAAATAAACAACAACTTGCTTCCGGTTTATACCTATTTTACTTGATTTATTACCAAAATTACAGTTTGAAATACAGAGAAACAAATAAGAGAATAGTTCCAGACAGCAGAGTAACTCTTTTCTTCTATAATCTTGTTTTTGTAAAGTGCCTGAAAAACTATTTTCTCAAATAGTTTATAAGGAGCAACCGCTCGGAATAAATTATACCTTTTAGGACCTAACCGTTTATATTAAAATAGATTACGGGAATATAAGATAAGCCGGCGGTCTTATTATAACACTATCGTAATCATCTAAGAGCCAGCCGTAAGTAAATTAAAGATAAAAGTATAACCGGAATGTATATTTCTATTAAACATTTGTTGCGTATTCGGAAAGAAACACTGTCTAAAGCCTTACACAGGATAATTTACGATAGCGTATTTTATCCTATTGTGGCATTATCAGAAGACGATACGGTGTCTGTTCCGTAAATTGCCGGGATTTTACATTTTCCGGGTCAGGCTGCTTTTGGCAAATTCTTTAAAAACACAAAAAACTCTCCGGGTCAACCGGAAACCACTTAATCTGTAAATCATTTATCCCTGATTTTTACAGGTATTTCTTTTTTAACCAATTCCGGACCGGAACGTCATAAAAGCGTTCACAAAGATAGGCTATCCCTATGCTTACCAGGACAATCGTTATTCCCCATATCCAACATCCGGTAACGGTTGCTCCGCCGCTCTGTACATATTTGAAATACATATAGACAAGCGGATAATGAACCAGGTACAAAGGATAAGAAATTTTTCCCAGAAAAAGGCATAGCTGACTGGTATCTTGTTTGTCCGTTACTTTCGAGGACGAACCGAGGACAACAATAAACGGGAAAAGGATTAAAATACATATACTTTCGTACAAAGCATTCATCCACAAGGCTGATTCCCCGCCCAAACGTGGAAATGCTAATAGTACTATTACCAGCAGGCTGCAGAAAAAGAAGGGGTGGGATATACGTAATTTCAACTTCAGCCGGGAGAGCAACAGGCCTGCAAAAAATGGGTAAAGTAAACGGGTGAAACCCACCCGAAGTTGTTCGCCTGTCAAGGACCATCCCCCAATCATATCTCCGTTGGCATTAGTGAATAGAAAATGGACAGTTATACATCCGAACAGTAAAACAAAAATGAACAATACCTTATTGGAAAAACGGCGGATAATAAGAGCGTATAACAGATTAGCTATATATTCGAAGAACAGAGACCATTCCGGTCCGTTCAACGGATACATTTCTGTCCAGCCCCGTATGTCCATGCTGACGGGAACCGGAAGAAGCAGACATGAAGCGATGGTGCAGACAATCAGCATACCGGCGGAGGTTTCTTCTATATTAGAACCTGTCCCCCAATAGAAGAAAAGGGCTCCGATTAATCCTCCCATAATAATCATGGGCTGAAGACGTATCAAACGACGTTTGATAAAATCCTTTATTGTCATTTTTTTCCAGCGGTCATCGTAGGCATAACCGATAACAAAACCGGAAAGGACAAAGAAAAAGTCGACAGCTAAATATCCGTGATTGATAATTTGATTGAAGTGATTGCTTGCATGGGCTTCGAACAAATGAAAGCAGACGACCATAACAGCCGCAACTCCTCTCAATCCATCCAAAATTTCATAATGGGGTTTTGTCTTTAGATGTATTACATCATTCATAATTACACAATTAATTTCGGAGCTTATGCCTTTTATATTTTTGCCTTTCTGTTTTGAGGAACTCTCATCCGGTTATTTTAATAGGGGACGCATTCTATACCGGCTTCCTGCACCTTACAATTTCCAGTTTTAGAAAAATGACGCTTTATCGGCCGGGGAAACACTAAATTCTTGTCCGATAAGCCCCCATATTCCGGATTTCCCTTTGCCAATTTTTTGCAAAAATAGAAATTAATAACTGTTTATTTCATATACTCTCTTTTCTTTTTTTCAATCCTGGAGACGGGCTTTTTTGATATAACTGTTATTTCCTGAGGAAAATACTTATAATCCTACCCCGGATAAGTTTATTTTTTTAGGAAAAAACTAAATTTTATACATCCTTATCTAAGTATTTATCATAAGGCACATCGTATGTCCATATATTTGTTCGGGGAATCAGTAGATTGAGTATCCATGTTATCTAGGGAGAGAAATCCTGTTGAAAAGAAAAATATTTAATAGAGGTGAAGAATTTCTGTACCGAATGTATTTTATCCGTTTGGATTTAATCTGTCGTTTTTAAATCCAGTAAAGTGAATGATTCGTTACGATGTATAAGAAGCATTAGCGTTGAGCAATTTTTCGGCAAAACCACTATGCCAATATAATCTAGTTCAGAAGAATATAATTGTCTCTTTGTGAATTTCGAAAGGAAGTGGAATGAAAATTAGTAGAATTCTTCTTATTCTTACAATTTTATAGCAGATTGTTCCTGATTATTTAACAACGCCTATTGAATTTTATTACCGCTATAAAGTAATGGATGCTTCTGAATTTTACAGCTTCCTTTTAGTTTCTATTTTCGGATTATCCAGAAAGCCAAAGAAAATATCTGAACTATTTCCTTTTTATAATTTATTATACGGAAAAGTATATAGGAAAACAAAAAACAGAATTCAATTTACAATTGGAATATATCACTTAAAGTATAGCGGATGTTAAAAGCAATATCATAAAATTTTATATTTTTGTAAAATGAGTAATAAGTGAAATTTTATGGCACATCCTCAGACCATACAGATATTCCTTCCGGATGGAAATCCGCGGGGGATTAAGATTGCGGAGATTACGAACCGCACGATTAAGGCTATTCTTTTTCCCAGGAATCAGTTCGAGGCTATATTGCGGCGACCGGAACTGACCAACGTTGGTTTTTATTTCCTTTTCGGAGAGGCGGAAAACGGGCATGAGATGGCTTATATCGGGGAGGCCGAAGATTGTGCCGAGCGACTGAAACAGCATCAACGGAATAAAGATTTCTGGAACTATGCGGTTGTCATTATTTCGCAAACCCATGCTTTTACCAAAACGCATGTGAAATATCTGGAGTATGTGGCCATCAGGAAAGCGGCAGAAACAAACCGTTATGAACTGGACAATACGGCTGTGCCCAATAAGCCGCATATCACGGAAAGTATGGAGGCCGATGCGGAGGATTGTTTTGAGATCGCGAAGATATTGCTCTCTACTTTGGGATTTCCGTTGTTTGATTCTGTGGCGAGGGAGATTGTGGCTACGGTTTCGGGGGATGTGTACAAGCTGAAAGGAAACGGGGTGGAAGCAGAAGGAAGTTTGATCGATGATGGTTTTGTGGTGTTTAAGGATTCCCGGGTAAAGACGACGACCGTGCCTTCCTGTCATGATTATCTGATTAATATGCGGAAAGAATTGCTGGAGAGTGGGGTGTTGGTTACGGATGGAGATACTTATCGTTTTACGGAAGATTATGTGTTTTCGTCTCCGAGTACAGCAGGGGGAGTGATATTGGGCCGTTCCACGAATGGCTGGACAAAGTGGAGAAATGCCAATGGAAAGACGTTGGACGAGATGAAACGGCATATATAGAAGAGAATATGATATTTTCTGATATGTTCTGTATTAAGTCTGGATCTGAATAAGAAATGGGGCGGTTTTGGATAAAAGCTTAATAAGAACATCTCACAAAACAATCTGTTTCCTTGATTTTACTTTTGTATGGAGAGGGTGGGATTTGTCAAGTGGATCAATCCGTTCAACGGTGTGCCTTTGTATGTTACATTCCGGAAAACCCGTCTCTTTGTTTTTTACAGAAAAAATGGTGTTCAGTTTTGCGGATATAAATGTTTATAAAAAAGTACAGAAAAATCTGCAGTCAAATAGTATTTATTACCGGGAGTTTGA
>JAEXFF010000249.1 GCA_023400335.1 Bacteroidota bacterium | reverse complement strand
GTTTTAGACAGTCGCTCTTCTGTTTTTGAAGAAATATAAGGCCGGTACAAAGTTGTCCCCCAAATCCTGCCTTTACGGAAATTTTGCTTCTTCGACTGATCCGTATTTACCATTTTTACGACTAAATGCTTATAGGCCGAATCGACATATTGCGACCAATTATAGAGATGTTGCAACGTATCGGATAATACCTTCACCTCCCGTACATGCAAAGTGTCTTTCTCATCCGGAGTAAGGAAAAAAGCCGTAATACGATTATTTTTCCCTTTATCCAGGGTGTCAAATTTAATAGTTGTCGAAAACCGGTATAAACCAGGCGTAATGCTATCGACCCTCACAGTAATCATTGGAGTTGCTGTATCCAAAAGAATGGTGTCCGTCCGGGGAAAATAATTGACGGAATCCCTCGATCTCAATTCGTTTAAAATCCGGTTTTTATCGGTAAGACGCTTATTTAAACTATCGATAACGACATCATATAGTTTTGAAAAAAGAGCTGTCTGAGCCGAATAATACCGCATACAAGAATCAAACTCTGCCCGGTCTATCCCGTATTTCCGGAAAACAGAATTATAATAGGCATAATTCCTTTTCTCATTACCCGCAGTATAACTTTTGGACTGAGCAAGTGTCCCGTCTGCCACATGCATATCAACTAATAAAGCAACAAATTGCTGTTGGTCCAACGGAACTTTTTTTTGGGTGCAAGCCATAAAGCTCAGCAATATACTTACCCATATACAGGCTTCTCCCGGGTTGAATATCCTTTTCATTACAAATAATTCTTTAGCTTTCTGTATAATTTAGAAGAAAAAATAAAATCATTCAGATTTTTGTTATCCGTATTGGCGATCTCCTCCTTGGTACCTTCCCATTCTTTCCGGCCTTCATGTATAAACACGATTTTTTCCCCTATTTCAAATACGGAATTCATGTCGTGTGTATTGACAATGGTCGTCATATCATACTCATGCGTAATTTCCTGAATTAAATTGTCAATAACAATGGCAGTCAGAGGGTCCAGACCGGAATTCGGCTCATCGCAGAACAGGTATTTAGGCTCCAAAACAATTGCCCGTGCAATGGCAACCCTTTTTTTCATCCCTCCGCTGATTTCTGCCGGATATAAGTCATCAGCATCGGTAAGATTTACGCGGCGTAAACAAAATAAAGCTCTTTCCCTTTTTTCTTTTTCCGAAAAATTGGTAAAAAGATTGAGCGGGAATTTTACATTTTCCAATACGGTTAAGGAATCGAATAAAGCTCCTCCTTGAAATACCACTCCGATTTCTTCCCTCAGTGATTTAATCTGACGGGGAGTCATTACAGTAATATCCCGGTCCCCATAGAATATTTTTCCCTTATTAATTGTATGTAAACCGATCAAAGATTTCAACAATACAGTCTTTCCGGATCCACTCTTGCCAATAATTAAATTCACTTTTTTGGATTCAAATACGACATTTATATCCGACAATACCGTTTTATTATCAAATGATTTATATAAGCCTTCTACCCGGATCATTACAATAAAATTTGGGTTAATATCAAATTGGCTGTCAGGATAGCGATGCTGCTATCGACAACTGCTTTCGTACCAGCTTTCCCGACCTCCAAGGCTCCTCCTTGTACATTATATCCATAAAAAGCCGGTATGGAAGTAAAAATAAAAGCAAAGAAAAGAGTCTTTATAATGTAATAAGTCACATAATACGGATTGAAAGAAAAGTGCAACCCGTATATAAAATCCTCAAAATTAACGACTCCGCTCAGCAAACCCGATAAAAGTCCGCCAATGATTCCGATAAAAACACTGAATATATACAAAATCGGATTAATAATAAAAGAAGCTATAATTTTAGGTCCCACCAAATAAGAAACAGAATTTACTCCCATTGTTTCCAAAGCTTCTATCTGTTCCGTAATCTTCATGCTTCCTATTTCAGATGCAATATTACTTCCGATTTTCCCGGCCAATATCAAACTGACTATTGTAGAGGAAAATTCCAGTAAAAGAGTTTCCCGGGTCAGATAACCGATGAGATAACGGGGAAGCAAAGGATTAGCCATATTATAGGCCGTTTGTAAGGTTAAAACTGCCCCGATAAAAAAAGAAATAATAACTACCAATACGATGGAATTCAATCCTAATTTTCCAAATTCATTCACCAGTTCTTTTACATAAACACTCCTCTTTTCCGGCTTAGAAAAAGCTTTACGTACAAATAAAATATAGGAACCCAGCCTGTATAAAAATCTCATGAGGTACTGTATTACTATTTTTACAACAGGTGCAGCCAAAAAGCAGCAAATATTGTAACAACGGTTATTTCCGTTCAAAGTTATACGAAATAATCGTTCCTTACGGAAATTTAATACAAAAAAAATAATAATTAGGAGATTTATTATTATATTCGACAACATGAAGGAAAGAAAAAAGCAAATATCCACCTTCTGTTTCTTTGCTGACAGTGAAAACTTTATCGCTTGAATAAGGGATGGCCGATTGCCGGAATTTCCGAAATAGAAGTTTAACCGCTAAAAGAATGAAAAAAATCATCCTATCAAAAAATCATTTTTTCACTGTTTTTATAAACTTTATATATTTCATAACGTAATGGAATGAGTCGAAAGAAATATACGAATGTATAACTTTCAAGTGGCAGAACATAAGTAATTATCCAAATCTGTTATTATAATGAGTTCAAATTCATATTGTGTCATTATGGCCGGTGGTATCGGAAACCGCTTTTGGCCTGTAAGTAATACCAACTGTCCCAAACAATTTTCAGATATACTACATCTTGGTAAGAGCTTTATCCGGCAAACCTATGAACGGATTCACCGCATATTTGATAACGATCATATTTTTATTGTGACAGGTACTGAATATGAAAACATTACTCACGAACAAATTCCGGAATTACCTTTAAAAAATATTTTAAAAGAGCCTTTACGGCGGAATACGGCCACTTGTATTACTTATGCTGCCGCTAAAATTCAAAGTATTGTCTCTGACGCAACGATGGTGGTGATTCCTTCCGATCATTTTATCACCAATGACGAAGCCTATCTCAATGATCTCCAAAACGGCATCGGTTTTGTACAGCGTTCGGGAGGTCTCCTTACGATTGGAATAGAACCTTCCCGGGCTGAAACCCAATACGGTTATATACAAATTAAAAACCAGGATAAAAATGAAAGGATTTCCGCTGTAAAAACGTTTACTGAGAAACCGGATATGGACTTAGCCGTCAAATTCTATGAATCGGGTGAATTCTTATGGAATGCCGGTATTTTCATCTGGAAAGTAAACGATATCTTACAGGAAATAAAAAAGCACATTTATGATTTATATACGCTCTTTGAAAAAATTCCGGCTTTTAATACTCCACAGGAACAGGAATACATAAACAACATATACGGAGAATGCCCTAATCTTTCTATTGATGTGGGGATTATGGAAAAATCCACGCATGTCTATGTATTAAAAGGCCAGTTCGGCTGGTCGGACGTCGGTACGTGGCACGCCTTCCATGCTCTCAGTTCAAAGGATGAAAACAACAATTCCGCTAATTCCCAAAAAGTATTGTTCCGCAATTCCCGGAATTGTATTGTAAATGTTCCCCGCCGGAAAAAAGTAATCGTTCACGGTGCAGAAGATTTGATTATCGCAGAGAATAAAAATTATCTCATGATCTGTCACATCAAAGACGAAGACCATATCAAACATTTCGAAAAACAATTGAAATACAAAAAATAAGCCGGGAAAATAAAACGGGAAGTTATGTATTGAATAAAAAAGGCCTTCCAACCTGATAAATGACAGATTCCGAGTTGTTGACGAATGTACTTCCGGGCCTGATGAAAACAAATCAGCCAGAAATGTTTATTCCTTTTATCAGCAACAGGTGAATTTGTTTCCGTTTGAAAGCTGCCGGTGACCTAAAATGAAACGCCGGAATAGTTGAATCTTTTTACTTGTTCAACATTTGCGCAAACTCATTGAAGAATGACTTTGATTTCTTCGATCCGGGCATTTTTAACATTTAAAACTTCGAATACAATATCACCGATCGCTATCTTTTCACCTTCTGCCGGAATGCTTTCATTAAAATATAAAACATAGCCTGCAAGGGTTTCGTATTCTTCATTTTCCGGTAAATTCAAACTATACTTTTCATTCAGATAATCCACTTCCAGACGGCCTGAGAAAATATATTCATGATCAGAAAGGACCTCTTCTTTCAGACTGGGGTGATCATGTTCATCCTCGATTTCCCCGAATATTTCTTCCATAATATCCTCTATGGTAACAATACCCGCAGTAATGCCGAATTCATCTACCACTACGGCAATACTACGCTGTCGTTTTATAAATAAATTCAACAGATGAGAAGCGGACATCGTCTCCGGCACGATAATCACCCCACTCAATGCCTGTCCGATATTGACCGGATTTTTAAAGAGAGAAGAGGAATGTACGTAACCGATAATATTATCTATATTTTCTTTATAGATGAGAATACGGGACAAACCTGTTTCCACAAACAAATCCGTCAGTTCTTTCATATCCGCATCGATTGGGAGTCCGATCAAATCGGTACGGGGAACAATGCATTCCCTCAATTTTATTTCAGAAAAATCGAGGGCATTCCGGAAAAGCTTTATCTCATGGATTTCTTCTTTTTTCTCATCCGAAACTTCTCCTTCCTCTATCAGATTATTGAGATCTACTTTTCCAAAAGCTTTATTGGGCTCTTTTTGTTCCATTTTTCTGCCCGTTACGATCCGTAACACAACCCCGCCGAACCACACGGAAAAATAAGTAATGGGAAAAAATAAAAGATAAAACAAAAAAACAGGCACGGCAAACACCCGTAAAAAAGCATTCGGACGCAAACGGAACAAAGTTTTCGGTAAAAATTCCGCAAAAAACAGAATAATCAAAGTAGTAATCAACGTTTCTACCAACATTTTCATCCCCAAAGAAAGATGAAGAAAATCCAGATACCCGGATAAATAATCTTTCATGAAAATACCGTAGATAACCATTACCACATTATTTCCCACCAGCATAGTCGTGATGTACATACCGGAATTGGAAATAAAAAGGTCAATTAAAGTCTGAGAGATACTTTTGTCCGTTTTATCAATTTCAATCCTCAATTTGTTGGACGCGACAAAGGCAATCTCCATACCTGAAAAAAAAGCAGATAACAAGAGACAAATTAATATGACCGTAAATGCTGACATCAGTTATTAGGCTTCATTTCAAATTGAACTTCGCCATCGGTAATATTTTTAAAAACAGGATTCTTCAGATTTTGATCCGACTCAAATCCCCCGCTGCTTTCCAATATATTATTGCCATCAATCAAGCGGCTGTAGCGGTCCGAATAAATCCATTCTTTTTCCATATCCCAATACAACAATTCTGTCTCCAGCCTTTTTCCTTCTGCATTCATAACGACTACCTGATTCCGAACTTCCCAAAGTTTTTCTTTGATCAGATTCTTGGCATATTTGGATTTTACCTCTCCGACCACTTTCCCGTCTTTATCATAAGAGATCACATGAATACCCTGGGGGAATTCATCGTATTCCTCTTCTGCAGTATGGATTTTATTGTAGAGAGGAGTATAAGCTTTATATTTAATCCGGGCAGAATCGGAATAAATCATTTCCATATTTTCTCCGGACATTTCCGGTAAAGATTTCCGGTCGGTAAGAGCATTTACCTTTTTAATATCATTTTTACAAGACAAAAGCATTATTGTCCCCAACAGAACAATAATGCTTTTATAAGAAATTATCCGTGAGAGAATCCTCATATTCAGCCTTTATCTAAACCTTGCTGTAGTCGTCTCGCTGATCCAATCTCCGATTTTTACAGGGGTCCCTGAAGTCACACTTCTGAAAAAAGCTTCATCTTTACTGGGGAAATGAGGCGAATAAGCATTAATCAATTTATTGGCTTCCTCGGTTACTGACGGGTCAACTTGTTTTGCTTTGACAAATTTATCTACAGCTGCCCAGAACACAGAAGCATGGTCGAAATCATCTTCTCCGTAATTTCTGCTATAAGCTGCATAGGCATTTCCGATAATGATATAAGCAGCACCTAAATTCGGATTTAATTTTATCGCCTCCACCGCATTTTTCTTCGCTTCAATCAATTGTTTCTTGGAAAGACTGAGCTGAGC
>JAEXFF010000213.1 GCA_023400335.1 Bacteroidota bacterium | reverse complement strand
ATTGTCAGTAAATGCCCCCCAACACTTACCCCCATAGAAAAAAGAATTCTCTCTAAGCATTTGAAAATAAAACCTTATCAACAATTATTCTTTACACATCAACAATACGGTCCGATCCGGGATATAAACGCCAAGGCGACCCCTCTTTGCCCGGATAAAAATTCTTTTATCCTTTGTTTAACAGGTATAGCTAATTCCACACCTTATATAAACCACTTAAAAAAAATTACTCCCCACGTTCAAGAACTAAAATACCCGGACCATTACCGTTTCACCTCTAAAGATATAGAAGAAATTTGCACCAGATTCGAAACGATTCCCAACCCGGACAAATATTTTTTTACAACCGAAAAAGATCTCATGCGTTTAAAATCATGGGACTTACCTGAAGACCTAAAAAAGAGATTATTTTATATACCCGTAGAACCGGTATTTTTAAATAAACAGGATGTTTTATTAAATGAACTGAAAGCCTATGTTACAAAAAATAAATGAAAGTGCAGCCTATATCTCCCGTTTCCTGGAAAAAGAAACTTATTCCATCGGCATTATTTTAGGGACCGGTTTGGGAGAACTTGGAAAATCCATAGAAGTAAAACATGTTATCCCCTATGCAGCCATTCCTCATTTCCCTGTATCTACCGTACAGGGCCATAAGGGAAATTTACTCATCGGAAAATTCGGAGGTAAAAACGTAATCGCCATGCAGGGCAGATTCCATTTTTACGAAGGATATCCCATGCAGGAGGTCACTTTTCCTGTACGGGTTTTACATCAACTGGGCGTATCCCGCTTATTTGTATCCAATGCTGCCGGAGGCGTTAATACGAATTTCCTGGCAGGAGATTTAATGATTATAACAGACCACATCAATCTTTTTCCGGAACATCCGTTAAGAGGTAAAAATATCGATGAATTGGGCCCCCGTTTTCCAGGTATGACAAATGCTTATAGTCCGGAATTGATCCGTATGGCTGAAAAAGCCGGAGAAAAATTAGGCATTCAATTGAGAAAAGGGGTATATGCAGGCTTACAAGGTCCTTCTTTCGAAACTCCGGCAGAATACAACTGGATACGGGTTATCGGCGGAGATGCCGTCGGGATGTCTACTGTTCCTGAAATTATTGTGGCCCGTCATATGAATATGGAATGTTTCGGTATGTCTGTAATTACAAACAGTACAGCTTCCCCCGAACTGATCAAAACAAACCACGAAGAAGTACAGGATATCGGAAACACTGCCCAACCCCGGATGACGGCTTTATTTAAAGAAATTATTTCCAATCTGTAATCCGGTTATTTCCGCATAAGAGGAGAATAGCTTTCTAACCTAAAATTATTGGGAATACATACAATCATCAATTTGTCTGTATTCTCAATAATAGTTTATTAAAACTTATCAATACGGTTTACAACTTCTGAAACTAGGGAAATAATATTTATTCCCTTCCGTCATCCGTTAACAACATAATTCCCGCACCAAAGCGGCCGGCGTTGTTACCGCTATGACGATAAGAAAAAAATTCATCTGTATGGCATTGAGTGCATAATCCGGCAATTTCAATGTTTCCTTCCTGCAAACCAGCCTTTAAAAGTTGCCTCCGGTTAATCTCCCACAAATCGATATGCCACTTTCCAAAGGTATCTTCTCTTTCCATAATTCCGGTAAAATTTTCAAATTTTTGCCGGAATAATGTAGCGACTTCCTCTCCGACTTCGAAACAACATTTTCCGATAGACGGTCCGATTCCCGCTTTGATATCACAGGCCTGACATCCGAATTTGTCCTGCATCATTTCTGCTGTTTTTCCGGTTATCCCGGCTAAGGTTCCCTTCCAGCCGGCATGCACAGCCGCTATTACTCTTCGGACGGAATCACATAATAGGACCGGTACACAATCGGCTGCCAACACCATCAGACAAATCCCGGTCTCCTTTGTCACTAAAGCATCCGTTTCCGGGAACCGGCTCTCCCTTTCCTTCGCTCCTCTGCCAGCATCTCTCCGTTTTACCTCCAGGATATGATCCGAATGTACCTGCTGCCCTAAACACAAAGCATCCACCTTAAAACCTACCGCTTCAGCCAGTTCTCTGCGGGCTGTAATCATCCGGTCCACGGATTCATCGTCCGGATAACCGATGTTTTTAGCGGCTGTAGATACAAAGTGTAATACTTTCGGACAATCTGATAAATTTCCGAAACGATAAAAAGGGAATAATGCACTCCTTACTTTTTCCATCCTTCTTTTATTAAACGGGCTCCCCTTTCCAATACTTCGAGTTTCCCCATATCTATCCAGTTTATCTCCGGTTTGTAACACCCCTGTATCCTGGTGCTGCCTGCTATAGCTAAATAAAAATCTATAATAGAAAACGTACCGTCCCAGTTCTTCAAATATTGAAATATTTCCGGGGACAATACATGAATTCCATTGAAAGCATACCGCCGGTAATCCTCTGTACCCTCCCCCTTATCCGTGAACTTCAATTCGCCTGTCTTACAATTTTCCCAACCCCTTAAACGGAATTGTCTGTCGAATAAAAGATAGCGAGCCGTATCTCTCTGTCCAAGAAACAAAGAAGCGACTGCACCCGAAGCACAATGCTCCTCCCAAAAATTCTTTAAATCCAAATCTGAAACAACATCTACATTATGAACAAGAAAAGGCTCTTTTCCTTCCAAAAAGGAACCCGCTTTCTTTATTCCTCCCCCCGTATCCAATAATTCTCCTCTTTCATCCGAAATAT
>JAEXFF010000192.1 GCA_023400335.1 Bacteroidota bacterium | reverse complement strand
GACAGCTGATGTATATGAAGGAGCACCGACCAGTGTCACTTCTTATCTGTCGGTAATCTCAAAAGGATCGGCTGTTTTTGTATTGATGATGATTTTGGTAAAGGTATTTGCTCCGATTGTGGAACAATGGCAAATGATGCTATATGCAATTATCATTCTTACGATTACTGTTGCCAACCTTTTTGCTATCCGCCAGCAGAATTTAAAGCGGTTTATGGCATTTTCTTCTATTTCCCAGGCGGGGTATCTGATGCTGGGAGTGATTGCCGGTTCGGCACAGGGCATGAGTGCACTCGTATATTATGTATTGGTATACCTCTTTTCCAATCTGGGGGTATTCGGGGTCATTTCCATTATTGAACAACGGAGCGGCAAGGTGCGCATGGAGGATTATAACGGCTTATACCGGACCAATCCCCGATTGAGTATTGTCATGATGCTGTCTTTGTTTTCTTTGGCAGGAATACCTCCTTTCGCCGGCTTTTTCAGTAAGTTTTTTATTTTTATGTCAGCAGCGGGAGAAGGATTTTATCTGCTGGTTTTACTGGCTTTGGTCAATACGATTATCTCCCTTTATTATTACCTGCTCATTGTGAAGGCGATGTTTATCAATACAAATGATTCCCCGATAGAGGCTTTTTATTCCGATAATTATACCCGGATCAGTTTAGTCGTATGCTTGTTGGGGGTATTGGTACTGGGCATTTGCAGTGTCGTATACGACCGGATTTCATTTTTGGCTTTCGGATTATAATGTCCGGAAATTATTTTTTGCGTTTCATCAGCCATTTAAGATAAAAGGGGCGGGCGATATACCAGGTTACGGAGAGACCTTCCCGGACGATAGCCAGGTAATAGGGAAGATTATCTGTGACATGTTGCCAGAAATGAGGTTTTTCCTCATTCAGTTTTTCGGCCTGCACTTTCCGGTGCGGGAAAAGTATATCCGTTATTCCACTAAAGATAAGGCGCCCGGAATTTTGTCGTATTGCTTGCCATTGTTCCCGGATTTGGGTTTCTTCCCGGCGGCTTTGACGGCGTAATTCCAGTTTAGTGGCGATCAGTTCCTGCAGCGGAGTCAGGTGTTTCTGAAGGGGTGTTACCGGAGGTACTGTTGTCGGTTGTTTTTGTGTCGTCTCCATCGTCTTTATCTTCTTCTTCTTTCTCTTGTATTGCACCGATCACGATATTCATAATACCGATCTGAATACTTTTTTTACTGTAGTAGGTGATAATAAACAGGAGGATATAAATCCCTGCTACTATCAGAAATCCCAATGCGGTACTGTTTAGTAAATACCCTAAGAAAAAAGCCAGGGTAAAGAAAAGAAACAGAATGGCAAACAACGCCAGTAGCATCAGGATGAGGCTGTGCGAAAGGATCGCGATAATTCTCGCGACCCTTTCGTAAGCATTTAACTTAAAGAGTTCGATTTTCAATCCGATGAAGGAAGAAAGTCGTTCTTTAAATTCATTTAGGATTTTTTCGGGTTCTCTTCCCATACCTTTTTAATAGGTTTTTCCGGTTGACGGATTGTTTAAGTTCTGGCTTTTGTAATCGGAAGCGGCTGCAGTTTTGTTTCCTTTTTCATAAGCTGTTTCTCCGAATTCATTTGCTTTTTCTTTGGCTTTTGCTCCAAATTCTTCAGCTTTTTCTCTGGCTTTGTGACCGAATTCGTGAACACCGTCTTTTACTCTTTCGCTTACTTCCTCAAATTCTCTTTTGATTGTCCCTTTGTTTTTGATAATCAAATAAGTGGCAAATGCTCCGATAAGAGCACCGAATACCATTCCTGATACTAAATGTGAACCTTCGTTTCTCATGACTTTGTTGTTTTAAGTTTGATACCCTATCAACGATACGAAGAACAGAAAAGTTTAGCTTTTAATATAATTTTAGGAAGATTAGAGACATATTAGGATTTGCATAGATATTTCCTTTCAAACTTTTGTTCTTGGGAGGATAATATTAACTTTGCGCTACTTTAGCATAGAGGGGTGCTTGTACTCGGGACAGGCTGAGATTATACCCATCAAACCTGAGACGGATAATGCCGGCGTAGGGAATGCAGGTAAAGAGCTTGTTGAAAGCAAAGCTGCTTCTGTGCACAATTTTAGTTAATCATAAAATTCTTTTACATGGAAAAAATTGTATCCCGAGGAATTATTGATTCCTATTTTGCCAAATTGAAAAATAATTTGGATATAGATGTGGCCATTGTAGGGGGAGGACCTTCCGGATTGGTAGCTGCTTATTATTTGGCGAAAGCCGGTAAGAAGGTGGCTTTGTTCGACCGGAAACTGGCTCCCGGAGGCGGAATGTGGGGCGGGGCTATGATGTTTAACGATATTGTTGTACAGGAGGAAGCTATGCCGATTGTACGGGAATTTGGCGTTTCTTACCAGGCGTATGAACAGGGAACTTATGTGATGGATTCCGTACATACGACTTCTGCCCTGATCTATCATGCCACTAAAGCCGGGGCTACCCTTTTCAATTGCTATACTGTAGAAGATGTGGTATTTAAAAACGAACGGGTGGCTGGAGTCGTAGTCAACTGGGCTCCGGTACAACGGGAAGGAATGCATGTGGATCCGCTGACTATTATGGCGAAGGCTGTATTGGACGGTACGGGGCACGATTGCGAGATATCCCGTACCGTCGCCCGTAAAAACGGAATCCGTTTGAATACACCTACCGGAAGCGTGATCGGAGAAAGGTCCTTAGCTGTAGAAGAAGGAGAGCGGACAACCGTCGAAAACACCAAAGAAGTTTATCCCGGTTTGTATGTTTCCGGAATGGCTGCCAACGGCGTAAGCGGGAGTTTCCGAATGGGACCGATCTTCGGAGGTATGCTGATGTCCGGTAAAAAAACAGCCGAACTGATTATCGAAGCATTAAAATAAACTTATTATCGGAATAAAATAAAAGCTTTTCCTTTCGGTTGGCACAAGTTACTTTTGTAAAAGGTGCATAGAAAGCTCCGGGAAGGTTGTCGGTAAACCTTTCCGGAGCTTTCTTCTTTTGAAAGGATGAAGGTAAATAACTCTTCTACGAAACTGAAATTGAAACGTACACGGGAAACAGGAATATGATTTTCTGGAAAATCATTGATTTCCATTTTGATGAGCGGGAAGCACACTCCGCTGTCTCCAAAATTCAAATGTACATTCTTCCGTTCTGCTGAAATGAATTTGCCTTTTGAAAAACTAAAATAGCTGTTGGAAGCTTCCCCTGCTCTTTTAAGGAAATTCTTGTGGTTAGATAATGTCAGAGATGTTCCCGCCTGTACATCTGAATTTCAGGAAGAAATGCTGAAAAAGCGTATCGGAGAGCCTTTGGGGATAAGTCCAGTAGTCAGGAAAAAAGGTATACAGGCCCTATAAAGATAAAAACAGGAGCAGAAAAAGGTATTTTAAAGAGATAAAATACCCTATAATACATAAAATATACGTACAATATAGAAATAGTTGTTTGTATAAATTATGTCAATTTTGAAGGTTTTAAAAAAATAATCCAGATACAATGAGTATTTTTAATTTTATAAGTTGGCGGGTGCTGAATGCGGATTTTCCGGGCCTTTAACTGAAGAAGTTTTTTTATTTAGGAACACTATACGTTCCTCCAGGTGTCCGATTTGTTTTGCCAGATCTTCTATCTTACGGTCTTTTTCTTTTATCAAAGCCAGTAATTTGTCTTCTACAGGGAAGGAATCAACTTGTGACAGTGGCTCCGGATTTATAAACATTTTTCCCTTTCCCGTAAGCAACCAATTGGCATCCACCTCTTTATAAATAGTGGTAATTGCTACCAATATTTCAGTAGTTGCTAGAGGATATTTACCTGTACGGGTATCGATATTGAAGAGCCTGTTCAGGGTTTGCTGAGGGATATGAATACTTTCTGCAAATTTTTTTACACTTCTATTTGTATAATAATCAATGAGTTGTAATATTTTTTTATTGATTTGCGGAATTTCCATAAAAATATATTATTGAAATGTTGGTTAATTACTAAAATGTATGTACTTTTGTAAAGTAGTTACAACAGAACCCGAGGATAAAAATACTGAAAATAAATGATATATAAGAGATGTGCTTCGAAAAATAGTTACAAAGCATCCGTGTGTTGAACTAAGTCAGGAATAAGAGTAAAAAATTTTGTGTATGGAAAAACAAATTTTATTGCCTGTAATCGTTTTACGGGAGTTAAAAGACACTTTTAAAGTAGGTCGTAATGATTTAAGGCGTGCCTTGAATTACGAGCGGAACAGCAGGCGGGCTAAGATGTTGCGTAGTGCAGCTTTGGAAAGGGGAGGATTGATTTATACGAAAGAGGGGGCGGATGAAGGGTGCCATTGGGTTTCGGTGGAGGGGGGGACTGAAAACGGCCGGAGGATATACCGGCTTTTTAATCAGGGAATGGAACTGGAAGTAGACTGTGGGATGGAACGTCTGACTGTTAAAAGCGGGGAAATTGTTTGTGTGGTATGCGACATAAATGCAGGAATTTGGAAGGAGGTTCTTTGTTTTGTACAAAAAGTATATAATGATTGGAATAGTTGATCGGACAATGTTGCATGAATTTTTAAGGTGTTGTTTATTATTGTAAAGTTTGTCTCAGAACAAATCATTTTTGACAGAAACGAAAGGGAAACGGTTTCATGGAATATTTCAACGATAGGCTATGTATTACTTATACTGAACTTATTGGAGGTATTATGAGCGAGGCGATACTGAAATATCATCAGCGTAAAAATACGATAGAACGGGTACGCCGGGGAGGGAAAGGTGTTTCTGCATTATTTGCAGTGGACAGCCTTCCCCTGAAGTATAAAATAGAAGTTTACCGCCTTAATCCCGCTTTGAAGGAACAGGATCAAAGCAAACCTTTTGTGGAAAGTATAGAAGTGGACGGTATGGCCTGGAATTTTTACGAAAATTATACCTTTCCGGACGGGAAGCATTTGAGTAAAGAAAAAATACAATTGTATGCAAATACGGCAGCCATATTAAATGCTTTCCGGACACTTCTGGAACGTTCGGACAGTCAGCGGATCCGTCAGAGTCATAAACGCGTCAATAAAACGGAGTTTTGGTGCAGGGCTGCCAAGGCTTTGCCCCGTATAGCCGGTGTTTATCCGCACAGTTTACCCGAAAATCCCCGGCGGCTGCAGGAAAAGTTTAATCGTTACCGAAAAGAAGGTTATGAAGTTTTAATTACGGGTAAATACGGAAAGCGGAATGCTGCCAAGGTTAATGACGAGTCGAAAGAAAGTATGTTGCTGGGGTTATTGTCAGATGCCCGGAACCTGGATAATGCGCAGATTGCCCGCTTGTATAATTTGGTGGCAAAGCTTCAGGGATGGGAGACCATTACCGCTTCGACCGTGGGAATCTGGCGCAGGAAATTTGACCTGCTTACAGCTGCAGGGCGTTTGGGCACTACCCGTTTCCGCAATCAGAAAAGTATGCAGGTCAAACGTTCACGTCCTACCTTGCCTTTGCTTTACTGGACTTTAGACGGCTGGACAGCCGAGTTGCTATATCGGCGTACGGAAGAGCGGAAAGGGCATAAAATCACGACTTATACTAACCGGCTGACGCTGGTGGTCGTGCTGGACCCTTGTATCCGTTATCCCGTCGGATATGCGATAGGAGAACGGGAAACCCCCGAATTAATCAAGGCAGCTCTTCGGAATGCCGTCAACCATACGGCTGAACTTTTCGGATGCCGCTACCGGGTAAATCAATTACAAAGCGATCATTACGGCCGCTCAGCACTTACCCCTTTGTATCAAAGTGTAAGTAATTTCTACACTCCCGCCCGTGTTCACAATGCAAAATCCAAAGTGGTCGAACCTTATTTTAATCATTTCAATAAGAAATACTGTCAACTTTGTCCGAATTGGTCGGGGTTTGGAATTACTTCAGATAAAAATTTACAACCGAATAGTGAATTTCTGAATCAGCAGCGGCATCATTTCCCGGATGCGGATCAATGCCGCCGTCAACTGACGGCGTTTGTCGAACAGGAAAGGGAGCAAAAACGGGAACAGTATGTCGCTTTGTTTTCTCGTTTGCCTGAAAAATACAAAATAGCTTTTACGGACGAGCAATACCTGCTCACTTTCGGAGAAGAGACCGGTTATCGCAATAGCCTTACAGGAACTGGTTTACAAGTGACCATCGGAGGGATAAAACGCACTTACGATTGTTTTGACCCGAAATTCCGGGAATATGCTCACATCCCTTGGAAGGTAAAATTTGATCCGGCTTCCCTGGAGCGGGTACTGGCGGTCAATGAGGATCATTCCTTGCGTTTTATTTTAGAACGGAAATATGTACAACCGATGGCGATTGCAGAGCGGAAAACCGGAGACGAAGCAGAGTTGAAGCGGGTGAATGATTTTAACAGACGACTGGAAACACAGGTTACGGAACGGTTAGCTTCTTCCCGTCTTCAGATAGAGGAATTGTTTCGCGACAATCCTCCTTTGGATGTTGCTACCCGTTTATTGCTTTGTGATAGTCAGGGACAAAATAAGATTTACAAATCTGCGGTACGCTTTCCTTCAGATACTTTCCCGGAAAAGTATCAGGAAAAAGCCGGACAGTATCCGGCTGAAAAGCCGGATGAAGAGAATGAATTGTATAACTTATATTGAGTTCAGATTAAGATGCAGCTAACTGAAAAACAACAGATCAGGAGGGAACTGGCAGAATTCTGCCGGTTAAAAGGCAGTCAAAAGAAAGCATCGGCTATACTTGCCGGGCTGAGTGCTGCTACAGTCAGTCAGTTACTGGATGGAAAATGGGAAGGGATTTCGGACGAGATGTGGCACAATATTGCAGCTCAGGTCCGGGATACAATTCCGGGAAGCCGGATTGAAATCCGGGGTTATAAGTTGATTTACAAATTACTTTCAGATGCACAGGAAAATGCGCTGGTTTTGGGTGTGGTTGGCAATGAAGGAAGCGGAAAGACCGAAACGATAAAAAGTTATGTTGCTCGTAACCGGAATGTATTTCATTTGCAGTGTGCTGATTATTGGAATCGTCGTTTTTTTGTGTCGGAATTGTGCCGGATGTTAGGGATATTACCCTGCTCGGGAGCTTTGCCTGAAAGGATGGTGGAAATTGTGAAGACATTGAAAAAAACGGAACATCCGCTCCTCCTTATAGATGAGGCCGATAAGCTGACGGATCAGCTATTGTATTTTTTTATCAGTCTTTATAATGAACTGGAAGGATGTTGTGCGCTGGTTGCTTTTGCTACTCCCTATTTTGAGACCCGTGTTTTAAAAGGGGTAGAGTTTAATAAAAAAGGTTTCCGGGAAATATATTC
>JAEXFF010000101.1 GCA_023400335.1 Bacteroidota bacterium | reverse complement strand
ATGGGAGGAGGTACAGGACTTACTTTCCATGTCAGCACATTTTCAGGATTATTCACTTCAACAGCCGTCAATATTACATTTGTGCTTGCCTCATCGGCCTTCAGTGTCATTTTCCAGAGCTGGGCGGCTTCAACCGTCAGAAGCTTTTCGGGTTCTCCATCGATCAGCAGCCCTTTTTCATCTTCTTTCAGAGAGAAAGCCAGATTCCCTACAGGAAAATATCCCTTACGCTCCCGGTCTTCACCATTAAAACGAAGTGCGACACCATCATAAGCCACGGAAGGAATTATAGCTGCATATTTGGTTTCTTCCAAAGAAGCATCGTATACGAAAAATACACCTGCATTACTCTGGGTAGCAGTTACTTTCGCCTCCGTTATCTCATCTTCAGTAACAGTCGTTTCTGTTGTCCCTTTGTAAACCGGCATTTCAAATTCCGGTACGGTGAAAGCCGTCTTACGGGAATTTAGTATAACCTCATATTCTCCCGCCGTTAAATCTTTTATGGTATCATTTTCCACAAAATCCAACTCTTTTTTACCGTCGGGACCATTCAAAGTCAGCGTATAACCGGTGAAATCAACCGAAGGAGCCGCTTGTATCCCAGCTCCCCCATCTTCTTCACTTACAAGCTGCAGAGAAGCTTTTATCATTAACATTCCTTTCCCTGAACCGGGTTGTGGTCCTGCTTCAATGTCGTCTTTCGAACAAGCACCCAATAGCAAAGAAGCTATTGCAACATACATAAATTTTTTTTTCATAATGTAATTAGTAAAATTAAAAAATGGTTTTATAAATCAAAACTCTCGAATAACTCTCTAAAATCTTATAATTGAAACTACTTTTAATAAAAACATATATCTATAAAGAATATAAAACGCTCCTTCAAAAATGCTTTTCATTTCTCTCTTTCTCTCCTTTCAATATTGTAAGACAAAGTCCAAACTTAAATTATTTTAAAATATATTCAAACTTTTTTCACTAAACAATTCTTAAAAATAATAACAAAAGAATGAACTCCTTGTATATTTGCAAATTCATTACTTTTAACCTAAAAATAAACATGGACGATTTTGGAAATGTACTGAGGTTTGGGAAAGATAGAAATTCAGGAACAGAATTCAGAAACAATCTACTAAAAAAGACAATTTTATCCTATCTTACCACTCACGAAGAAGCCACGATAGCGGATTTATCGGGAGAACTTACTTTAAGTATTCCGACAATTACCAGGTTTGTTCAAGAATTAAAAGAAGAAGGGTATTTGGCCGATCTCGGCAAATTGTCCACTGGTGGGGGAAGGCGTCCCAATGTATTCGGACTAGCTGCCGATGCTTTTTACTTTATAGGAGCAGACATCCGGAGAAGGCGTATAGATTTTGTCCTATTGGATTTTAAAGGCCATATTCTGCAAAAAAAACAAGAAATTCCCTTTATCCTCGAAAACACACCGGAAGCATTGGAGCAGGTATGTCTGGAAACGGAAAAATTTATTTCGGAAACAGAGACCGACAAAAAAGAAATTTTAGGAATCGGTTTCAGTCTCACCGGACGAATAGATTCCAATAATGGGTATAGCTATACGTATTTCAATTTCAGTGAAACTCCCCTGACCGATATATTATATCAACGTTTAGGTATCCGGACTTATATAGAAAATGATAGCCGGGCCATGATGTATGCAGAAAAAACAAGCGGAGTTATAAAAGAAGAAAAAAACGTCATATTCCTGAATGTCGGCAGAGGAGTGGGAATAGGTATGCTGATCGATAACAAACTTTATTCCGGTAAAACCGGTTTTGCCGGAGAATTCGGGCATATTCCCCTTTTCAATAACGAAAAACTATGTCATTGCGGAAAAAAGGGATGCCTCGAAACCGAAGCTTCAGGACTGGCCCTGGAAAAGATATTTATTGAACACCTGAAATCGGGAGAAACTTCAATTCTTGCTGAACAATGGAAAAAAGGCAAAGAAATACTCCTCTATGATATCATACAAGCCGCTAATCATGAAGATATTCTGGCCATTTCCCTCATTTCGGAAATGGCTGAAAAACTGGGAAGAGGGGTAGGAATTCTGATTAACCTGTTCAATCCCGAATTAGTCGTTATCGGTGGCAGTTTGTCGTTAGCCGGCGATTATTTAATGTTACCTTTGAAAACAGCCATTAATAAATACTCTTTAAGTCTTATCCGTAAAGACACCTGCTTCAAAAGATCTAAGTTAGGCGACAACGCCAGCGCAATCGGAGCAGCTATGCTTTTACGGGCTAAAATTATGAACCTTCCCTGATAGCTCCCTGATCACAAAACAAAAATTCAACCTATACTCCCCTACTAAATCGTAAATACTCCTTTTATTATAAAAATATTTTTTAAAATAAGTCTTCGCATTATTAAAAATATTTAATATATATTTTTGCCCTTGCAAAATTATATAGTACGTTTGCAAACAATTCGGATAGCGGTCTTAAATCTTCAAAATATGATTATAGATATACTGAAAAATAGTGCTGTAGCGGAAAGTCTGCACACAGCTTTTAAACAGGTATTTGATTACGTCAAAACACATGACCTGACGAAATATGATTTAGGGAAAATAGAATTGGACGGAGAACGGGTCTTTATAAACATAACGGAAGTTCAGGGAAAAGAGAGAAATGACGCCATACTGGAAACGCATAATAACTACATTGACATTCAATTTCCATTAGTGGGTGAAGAAACCTATGCCTGGGAATCCCGTAGTTTGTTATCCCGGCCGGACGAAGCCTATAATGAAAAGGACGACATCACTTTTTATCCGGATAAAGCTTCTGTTTATTTTAAATTGACTCCGGGGAAGTTTGCTATCTTTTTTCCGGAGGATGGACATGCCCCTTGCATAGGCCAGGGAAAAATCAAAAAGGCAATTGCCAAAGTACATCTCTAATAATTAAAAATTTAAGCCTGCTAAAACTTATTATACAGTTTTCAAAGTCAGCTAAAAACAGTTTTGTATTTCCAGTTTTAATTGCAGGAAAACAGGCATTTATGTAAAGCGGGAATACGTTCTAATAGTAAAAAAATGGAAAAAATTAAAGGATTAATTGATGCCCCTTTTACACCGTTTTATGAAAACGGGGAAGTAAACTATGAACCGATAGAGGCTTACGCAAAATTATTAAAAAACAACGGTCTGAAAGGCGTTTTTATAAATGGCTCTTCGGGAGAAGGATATATGCTCACAGCATCCGAACGGATGAAACTGGCGGAGAAATGGATAGAAGCAGCTCCTAAAGAATTTAAAGTAATCGTACACGTAGGGAGCACCTGTGTAAAAATGAGCCGTAGCCTGGCCGCTCACGCTCAGGAAATCGGTGCCTGGGGGATCGGTGCTATGGCGACCCCTTTCCCTAAGATCGGACGTGTAGAAGAACTGGTCAGATATTGCGAAGAAATTGCTTGCGGAGCACCGGAATTACCCTTTTATTACTATCATATTCCTGCTTTCAATAATGCTTATTTACCTATGCTCGATTTTTTAAAAGCTGTAGACGGACGTATTTCTAATTTTGCAGGGATTAAATACACTTACGAAAGCCTATACGAATACAATCAATGCCGGCTTTACAAAGCAGGTAAATTCGATATGCTCCACGG
>JAEXFF010000085.1 GCA_023400335.1 Bacteroidota bacterium | reverse complement strand
CATCAATACGTAAAGGGCATATAAAGTAGGATCCTGCTCTGTAATAAAAGCAGGCATATCAACAAAACGCCCGATCAATAAGCCTACTATAAAAAAAGCAACAATGACTAAACTTCCACGCATATTTAAACAATTTTTGAAATTTCACCCTTCCTTTTCATTTAGAAAAGTAAAATTTATAAATCCCCCAGGCACACAATATGCTTCCGGTAACGGCACCGAAAGTAATCAATAAAGCATCCATTCCTATGGTGTCCAGATGATCCATAATCTGGTCGTTCACTCCCACACTGATCCCCAGTAAAAAAAGTAAAATAAAAATGGCCCATGTAATCAACTTTTGTACAAATTTCAGATTCCGTTCCCGGAACAAATAACCCAAAATGATCCCGCTGACCATTAATCCTATCACTATTAGCATAATTTCCTCTTTTATTCGTTAAGGCATGCAATATATATATTTTAACGAATTTTAAAAAGCGGAATGTTCTGAAACAGAACATTCCGCCGGCGCCCCAACCTCATTTATTTTATTTGCCCATTTGAATCGATCTCATCCTGCGGAATATAAAAGAAATTATGTCTGCTCGGATCAAAACCCGTACGTCCTACAGCAGCTAAAGCCTCTTTTGTTTTTCCCCAACGACGCAAATCGTAAAAACGGAAACTTTCCAAAGCAAATTCTACAATACGTTCGTGTTCGATCTGATCCCTTACCGCTTGCTGAGAAGTTCCCGGCATAGGCGGCATATCGGCTCTGGCTCTCACTTCATTGATCAGCGGACGGGCCAATTCCGGATGATTTAATTCATTATAAGCCTCTGCCCGCATCAGCAATACATTCGCATACCGCATCAACATTACATTCATAGATGTTTCAAGCGGCTTCATCTCTGACTCTTCACTCGGTACATATTTCCGGAACACCGGTTTATCCTTTCCATTAAACCGTTCATCATAATTTGTGCCCCATACTTTTTCCGGCTGGCCGTTAAAATAATCGTCTTTAAACCACAACGTACTGTACAAACGGCTGTCATATCTTCCGGTCGTGGCCGTCTTCCCTTCCTTTTTAAATTCTTCGTACAACATTTCCGAAGGTAAAATCCCTTCCCAACCTTTTAATTCCGAAGAAGCTACCCAATAATGGGTTTCATGCCGGTAATAAGCATTCCCTGAAGTAGAAGGAGAGAACTGTACTTCAAATAAAGATTCTGCCGAATTATCATTTGTACCGTTGAACATGCCCAACCATTTGTCCATAGGTACCAGTCCGTAACCTTTAAAATTTTCCGGTTTCAGGACTTCCACAACTTGCTCCAGAAACTCTGTTTTTCGTTCCGGTTCCTCGTATGCACGGGTTAAATAAGCAAAACCCAAATAAGCATTCGCTGCAGCAGAAGTAGCCCTTCCCTTATCGGAATCCCCACGGGTCATCGGTAAATTTCCGGCAGCATATTTGAAATCCTGTACGATAAAATCCCAGGCATAATCCCTTTCTGCCAGCGGTTGGTCAATATCACTTTCCGAAGTAATATATTTCTCCCGAACTATGATTTTTTCCCAGTTTAACAACAATACCATATGATAATATCCCCGCATGAAACGGGCCTCTGCGATAATTTGTTCTTTCATCTTGGGATCAAAGAGAGCCTCATCCATAGCGCTGACTTTATCTATCACCTGATTGCTATAGCTAAGCCCCCAATAATTATAATCCCAAATCATAGCCGGTATACTGCTGTTCATATTAAAGGTAAAATTGTATATCGAACTCATATACCCATAACCGGAAGCTCCCGGACCCATATTTATGATATCTTCCCGGAAAGGCTCAAATACGAATTTATATTCGTGAAAACGCCAGCTTCCTCCATAATACAATTGAGAATAAGCAGCTGACAATCCGGACAAGGCTGCTTCCTGATTTTTCCAGTAATTTCCGGAAGTAGACTGATCCGGAGATTCCACCGTCAGGAAATCTTCACAACCGCACAATGCCAAAGCGAGTAACGGTATATATATCAGATTCAGTAATTTTTTCATAGGTCTAAATTTATATCTCATTCATTAAAAAGTCACTTGTAATCCAAATACATAAGATTTAGTAAAAGGATAAACGCTACTGTCAATACCGGTATTGATCACTTTTTCCTGCGCAAATTCAGGATCTACACCGGAATATTTCGTCCAGGTCCACAAATTATCGGCACTGACATACAAACGGATTTTTTCCATATTGAGCTTTTTTAACCACATCTTGGGCAGGGTATAGCCCAACTGTATCTGACGTAAACGGATAAAATCACCGTCTTCCAGGAAACGATCCGATTCACGGCTATTCTCATTCGGATCTCCCAATACCGCACGGGGCATACTGGTATTCCGGTTATTGGGCGTCCAGGCATTTAAAGTAGAAGTAAACATATTGTAAAGTTCATCCATACTTTCTGATCTTACCCGGGTACCATTGTATATTTTATGTCCCCAACCGCTTCCGAGCAAAAATGAGAAATCCAATCCTTTGTATTCCGCACTAAAAGACAGGTTCGCCTCGACCTTCGGCATACCGCTTCCCATATCTACTTTATCCTTTCCGTCCAGTATCCCGTCCCCATTTATATCTTTAAAGCGAATATCCCCCGGTTTGGCATCCGGTTGAATCAACTTCCCATCCTTACTGTGGGCATATATTTCACCCATATTCTGGAAAATTCCATCTGTCTGATACAAATAGAAGGTAGCCACAGGTTTTCCTTCCCTCGTTTGGGTAGCGTTATATCCGCCGTAAATAATCTGATCCGGATTTGCCATCTTAATTACTTTATTTTTCAGGTAAGTAATGTTAAATCCGGCATTCCAGACAAAACCTTCATAATTATTCCGGTAATTAATATCAAATTCGACTCCGGTATTGCGCATTGTTCCGATATTCAAAATCGGGTCAGCGATACCGGCCGAAGGAGCAAGTTTTTTAGTAATCAGCAAATCGATGGTTTTATTATTGAAATAATTTAAAGCACCGGTCAGTTTTCCATCGAACAATCCGTAATCTACACCCACATTTAACGACTGACTGGTTTCCCATTTCAGTTCCCTGTTCTCCATCACATTCGCAATAGTAGCAGTCCAGGGATTTTTTCCTACTCCCTGTACGTATCCAAGGCTACCGCCATTTCCTTTCGTCATCAGTGCCAGGAAGTCCACCGTACCTAAAACATTTTCATTTCCTAATTGTCCCCAGCTACCTCTCAATTTCAGATTGGAGATCACATTGCCTTTCGGGAAAAATTCTTCTTCACTGATTCTCCATCCCAAAGCCACAGAGGGGAAAGTTCCCCAACGGGAATCCGGGCCGAACTTAGAGGAACCGTCCCGGCGTACCGTCACCTGTAACAAATAGCGATCTTTAAAAGAATAATTCAATCGGCCGAAATAAGAAAGACGATTGTACTCGGTTCGGGTACCTTCTCCCGAGAAAGTTCCTCCGATTGCTGCGTTCGGGGTATTCCACCACGGATTTTCAAATCCTGCCGGCTGGTCTTTTCCGTCAACAGTCGTTTTACCTTCCCCATTCAAACCGTTCCAAGTGGATTTTTCCATAGATACGGAAATACCTGCCATTAAGGTGACGGAATGGGATCTGAATTTTTTATTAAATGTCAGGTAATTATCTACCGTTTGATTTTCCCAATAACTTCTTTTTTCATATACATAAGGATAACTATTCGGTTCCGTAGGACTGGATATAAAATTCGGAGCATTTTCGTAATACTGTGAATTATATCCATTGTAATAATAAGCAGTTTTGAACTGTAACCAATCCGTAAAATTAGCTGCTACAGAAAACATAGCCACCACATCCTGTGTTTTTGTCTTATTGTGTTTAAAATGAGCATCTGCCACCGGATTACGCGTAGAAACGAATCCCTCAGAAAGATTAGCTATCCCATATCCGAATTCCTGGCTGTCATCGAATACCGGAGTCAAAGGACTGGCCCGGTAGACTTCAGTAAGGGTAAAATCAGGATCGCTTCTCTTTTTAGCAGTATAGGCCAAACTAGCAGAAATATCAAAGATCGACTTTTTAGTATTCACTTTTATACGGGCATTTTGCATAAGGAAATTATTATCCAGGACAATACCCTTTTCATCGTATATATTGGCAGAAATAGAGAATTGGGCAACATCTCCTCCCCCTCTTACAGAAACACTGTGATTCTGAGCAAATCCCCTGCGAAAAACTTCATCCTGCCAGTTGGTATTAGCCCGCGGCTCTTTGTATACGTATGCAGGAATATCATCCGGTTTGGTCACATATTTGTTCTTTTCCTCCACCATCATCCGGCTCAGGGTCTGGAACCCTTTTGCATCCAGCATATCAAAAAGACCGGTAGCTTTTTTCACCACCCCATAAGAATTGATATCTACTTTTACCTGACCCTTTTTACCGCTCTTTGTCGTAATAATTACGACTCCGTTAGCAGCCACTGATCCGTAAATAGCAGCTGCAGCACCATCCTTGAGCACCTCTATCGATTCAATATCATTCGGAGCTATAGTCGACATATCCCCGGGGAAACCATCGACAATGTATAAAGGTTCACTACTTCCGTAGGTACCAAAACCGCGGATTTTCACGTATACTCCCTGACCGGCCAAACCGCCGTATTTGGCAATGCTGACTCCGGCAACCTGTCCCTGTAAAGCTTCTGCCACATTTACAGTCGACTTATTGGCCAACTTTTCCGCATCCACCGAAGTTATCGCTCCGGTTAAATCACTCTTTTTCATAGTACCGTAACCGATTACCACAACTTCTTCCAGACTTTCTATATCCTCTTCCAAAACGATCTTCAGATCATTTTGTCCGACGACCGGAATTTCCTGACTTTTATAGCCGGTAAACGAAAATACCAGCACATCCCCTTTCTTTACCTTCAAGCTGAAATTCCCGTCCAAATCCGTAGCGACACCGCTTACTGTCCCCTTTATCAAAATATTTACGCCAGGCATTGTTTCACCTTTAGTATCCGATACATTTCCCTTTAACAGGTAATTGTCCTGAGCCATTGCACTAAACGGTAAACACCAGGCCAAAAGTACTACCCATATCTTCCACAGATATTTCACCTTATCCGTTTGTCTATTTTTCATTTTTATCCGAAATTAATTTTATTCATCTTGTTTATTTTCCGATTCTGTCTGACCGGCTCTCAGGCTCTTGCCTTCTTTGTCGTATGCATATTCGGTTAAAGTAAATACAGCATCATCTGTGACTGTAAACTTGAACCAATAATACCTGAAAACAATATCCTCTTCACCCGTTACGATTCTCATTCCCACATAAGCCGTTTTACCCAACCAATCCGTATAACTTTCCGAATACAATACCGGCATATACATCCAGTTTTCGTCACTATAGGAAGAATTAAAAGTCCAGTTTGATGTTTCTTCTATTTCTGTCCCTTCGCTCAAGGGTAGAATATGAATCAAATCCCCTTCCTTTACTCCCATAATATCCCGTCCATAGTTATCGAAATGAATTCTCTTTTCTGCCGGAGCAGAACCAATAGCTACAGTCGTCTGAAACAATCCTCCGATTAATATACCACCGGCCTCCACTTCCTGCCATGTCCGCTGATCAAAATCCACAACCCAATTCAGGTCTTTCACATGCACGATCGTATTCGGTCCTTCTTTTTCCACAGGAATCTCCAACCGCATCGTCCCCACCTCTGCATGTGTTGAAACAAAATCTATACGTAAGTTCCGAATGCCCTTTTCTACTGCCCCGGCTTTTATCTTACAATCCATTTCAAAAGAACGTCCCCCTTTTCCTATGGTGAAGTAATCGTGGGAGAAAGAAATACTATCCGCACAAACTTCATTATCGGCAGCCAGCCGGACTTCAAAGTTTATATCTTCCGGCACAGGCACAGAAAAAGCAAGGTCAATTTTCACCGTATCCGGTAACTCGGCCTTCCGTTCAAAATACACACTGGAGGGAGTCGCTACTGCCACTTTTACCACTTTCCCCCAATCAACATTATCTTCATCATCGCTACACCCTGGAAAAACCAGAAATGCCACAAAAATGAACAACATTTGCAAAACATACTTTCTCATTTTCATAAAGGTTTTAGTTATTTATTTTCTCAAAAAATGATATATTTTTCACCATCGCCCGGCAAAAATAAAAGGGAAAGAAAACAATCGTTTGAAATACTACTCGTAAATGAACCTACAAAAAGATATTTTTTTAGAATTTAATATCTACATTATTTTTAATTAATATTTGATAATCAGATAAATAAATAAATAATCCTATCTACATTTAATTTGCGTAAAAAAAGTATAGGTTTAAATATAAAAAATACGGATTCCTTCTATTATAAATGTGAAAAGAGAGAAAGAAACCGGAAATAAAACCATACGGTAAAAGAAAAGTATTTAATTTGACAAAAGACATTTAAAGAAGAGAAATTCGGTTCTTCAGCAAAAACAGGTGATAAAATAAAAATAAAATTTACATCTTTTTCATATATTCACTCAATCCTTCGTCGGTTTCCAAACCCAATTTTTTACGTAAGCGATAACGGGCCATATTGACAGTCTTGGGGGTAGAACCAATGAGCAGAGCAATCTCTTTGGTACTGAAATCGATCCGCAAAAAGGAAGCCAACTGTTTTTCATTTTTCGATAAATCCGGATGTATTGTAGTCAACCGTACAATAAATTCTGCATTAATCCGCTCGATTTCTTCAATCAAGGGACCGGCATTTTCTTCTTTATTCTGATATTGAGAAATGAAAGCATTGATGGTTTTCAATTGTGTTTTCACTTCGGGTTTGGCATCTTTATAAGATTCCCGTATCATCACTTTAATCTTTTCGATCAATTCATTTTTACTCTGCATGTAACAGGCAAAATTGGTCAATTCTTTTTTAGTAAATTCCAGTTCCATCTCTACATTTCTCCGTTCTTCTTCCGTCTTTTCCAACTGCAACCGGATCATTTCCTGGCGCTGGACTTCAATTTCCCGATTCGCTAATGTCAATTGTATTTTTCGCCTGTGCCGAAATCTCCATACCCCCAAAAATAATCCGAAAAACAGGGCTAAAGAAAAAGCAATAACCAATAGCATATCCCGTTCCAAACTCTTAATTTTCAATTCTTTTTGTTTCAGATTTAACTCCTGTTGCTGAGCCTTAAAACGCCGGTCAGCTACATTTAATTCCATTTCTCTGATTTTCTTATCCGACAGCAGTTCCTTTTCCATTTCATACAGGCGTTCCATACTTTCATAGGCTTTTTTATAGTTGCCCATTGCCTTATAAACCCATGTCTGATAGCGGTAGTTATCACACAGCAATTCTTTAGCCCCCAAATTTGTCGCCAAAACAGAAGCACTATTCAATTCTTCCAAAGCCTTTTCATAATCTTTTTTATAAAAATACTGAGTCCCCAGATTATTATAATTTTCCGCCAGAGACCAGTTTGCTCCCAACGATTTATTAATTTGTATGGCCTCTTTTAACCATTCTATTTTTTCCTCCGGTTTGCCCTCTAAAAGCCCTAAATTATTTAAATTAGCAGCAATATTTTTCCGGTCGTTCAATTGCCGGTTCAAGGCCAAAGACTTTTGCAGACTAAATTCAGCCTTCCCGTCTTCTTCTATCCGTTCGTATGCCAATCCTTCAGCGTTATAACAACTGGCAATTCCAGCCGTATCCCCCAAGGCAGTAAAAAGTTCTGTTGCCCGTTCTATAAATTGGAATGCTTTTTTAATATCTCCTAAACTGATATACAAATAACCAATGTTTACATTGATCTGAGCTTGTAATTGTTCATTATCAGGCGGGCATTTATCCAAAGCGTTATAAAATGCTTCAAATCCCATATCAAAAGAACCGAGATTTACATAAGAACGTCCCAATACCACCAGTGCCCGGCACACTAAATTGTTGTTACCGGACAATTCAGCCTTCAGGATAGCCGTATTTGAAAAAGAAATCGCACGAACCGGATCTGAATAAGAACTTTGGTAAGCCTTATCGATATATCCTTCTACTTCTTTCTCCTGTATATCCTCTTTTCTTTCTCCTCTGCCCAGCAGCGGGAATAAAAAAACAAGAAAATAGAGAAATACCCTAAACATATACTTCGTTATACTTATTATCACTCTCAGTAATCAAACCCCCACCTGCTTAACAGGCAGGTATTATTCCTTTATAAATTATTTACACCCAGCAGTTTGTAAAAATTCACCTCCGTAAAAACGAACTTTTTTCCCCACAAACTAAAAATCAAACAAATATAAAGATAATATTCCCATATTTCCCGTCCCTGAATACAAATTAGGATTTACTAACTTAAAAACATAAATAAATCGGTTTTTTCTCATTTTCCTCCATTCTTTTGAAACGAACAGATTCCCTTTTCAAGTAATCTGTATTTCTTCACAACCATCTTCCTTTTTATTCGTATTTCATCTACCTGCCTGTTAAATACCTGTCAGAAAGTGAAATAAACTGATCTATCGGATAACTGTTCCAAGGTTCAAAATTTTCGGACCGGTAAAAAGGAAGAAAATGATTATTCGTTCCCAATTTTTATTATCTTTGAAAAATGAATGAACTGAATCGGTATTTTTATTCCCGGATCATAAAACTTTTATGTCAGACTGCTCATGTTCACCTGGAGAAAATTAGGACCTTAACTACTATTAGCCATACTTTACGTGATAATTGATGAGTATCTGGGTCCGCTCAGTGGTTTAATCTGCCTTGTTATTTTAGGTTCCGCAGAATTTATTTACACCCGGATGAAAGAAAAATCCAACGATTGGACAATTTTATTTATAACTTGTGCTCTGGGTATCCCCGGGCTAATTGCTTTAAGCAGTTCTTCCCCTCTTCCCGCA
>JAEXFF010000069.1 GCA_023400335.1 Bacteroidota bacterium | reverse complement strand
TTCCGGAGTAACGGTTTATATTCCGCAGGCAGAATTCCCTTATATTAATTCCGTTTATCAGCGGTTGAAGTGGACAAAGCGGGTAAATCCATATATCCCTTTATAAGCTTTCAGAAGTCTGAATTTTTATTAATTTTGTTCGGTTTATTCTTTTTAATCAGTCGTCAGTATGGCATTTGGTATTGCAGACTTAAGTATAGTTCCGATACGGAAAGAACAATCGGAAAGAAGTGAAATGGTTTCCCAGATATTGTTCGGAGAATTATTTGAGATACTGGAAGTTACAGATAAATGGTCCTATGTGAAGTTGCAGGTGGACGGTACGGAGGGTTGGATTAGTCAAAATATGTGTTTGCCGGTGAGCGATGAATTTGCCGGTCAATATAGGGAAGAACCGCCGATGCTGACGACGGAAATTTTCAATATTGTGACAAAAGAAGGAGATTACGGGAATAAACTGATTGTTGCCGGTAGCGTATTGCCTTTTTTTAATGCTGAAAACCAGAAATTTTCGATAGGGGAAGATACTTATACTTTGATGACAAAACCCCGTAATGTCGGAATGGATAGCTTGCGCGAATTAATTATAGAATATACCCTGAAATATTATAATGCCCCTTATCTGTGGGGAGGCCGTTCCCCTTATGGAATAGATTGTGCCGGATTGGTACAAATGGTTTACCGCCTGGCAGAGATTAAATTGCCACGTACCGTTACGGAACAAGTGAACTGCGGGCAGAATTTTTCTTTTATAGAAGAGGCTTTACCGGGGGATCTGGCTTTTTTCGGGGACGAAACGGAGGTCACTCATGTCGGAATTTTATGGGAACAAAACCGTGTTATTCACGCTTCCGGACGGGTGAGGATAGACCGGATCGATCATCAGGGAATTTTCAATGAAGACCTGAAACGCTATACGCATAATTTGAAAGTAATCAAAAGGATTGTTTTGGATTGATGGGAGGGGGGAATGTTCAAATGTTCAAGCGTTCAAATGTTTAGGAGGCATGGGGGCAGTTCGGTGATAGTAACCTTGAAAATTTACTTCTCAGAGGTTTTATGCTGTAAATTTGGACATGTGTTTTCCGGTGTCCGAAAGAATAAATATGTTTTTCCGGTGTTTATTTTTTTATATTACCGGATAAGGTCAAGTTAATTTCCGGGTTTTTGGGATCATTGGTGATAACCGTAATCGTTTTATATTGACGGCCGCTTTTTCCGGAAGGATCGAAAATGGCACGGATTGTCATCGATTTCCCCGGAGCCACTGTGTTTTTTCCCAGCACTACAGCTGTACATCCGCAACTGGATTTGGTTTTCCGGATAATCAGTTCTGATTTTCCTTTATTTTCCAGAATAAAATCGCATTTTCCTTTTTCTTTAGGTTTGATTTCTCCGAAAGAGAGATCTTTTTCTCTGAAATGTGCAACGGGAGCATTGGCTAATTCTTCCGGTGTTAATCTTGTAAAATCTTCCTTGATAGTAGCGGATATGGCAAGACGGTTTCTGTAGGAATCTTTGTCGTTGACAATGAAAATAATATTGTCGTAAATGTAGCCGTACTCCTTATTGGCAATGGCGTCGAAAGCCAGGATCAGCATTCCTTTTTCTTTGGGTTTAATCTGCTCCGGTACCTGGATGTGCAGGTAAGAAGGGGCGTAGAGAACAGATAGGGTGACTTCTGTGTCCAGGGAATTATAAAAATAGACGGTGTCTTTGGTTATTGTTCCGCTGTAGATTTTCCCAAAATTTACGGAAGAAGAACGGAACTTTAATCCGTCCATACTATACCGGTATAAGAGAAAGGGTTTATCGGGATTCTCCACTACCTTCCCTTTTAAATAGAGTTTTTCCGGGGAATTCGATGCATTGGAAAATACCATAATCGAATAAGAAAAATGGGGAGGAAAAGAGGTTGAATTGAACGTTATTTTAATTGAGGACGATTGACCCGGAGCAATAGGACTTTTATCCCACTCTGCTTTGATTTGGGAAGTAACAGGAGACACCCGGGAAATAATGACAGGTTGTTCCCCGCTATTGGTAAAACGGAAAAGGATAGCCGTCGGCTTGTCGTCGGCTTTTAAATTGTCCAGAAGGGTATCTTTATTTTCAAAACAGAGTCTTCCTTGCTGGGCAAAGCTGACGAATCCAAGCAAAAGGAACAAAAAGACGGGGATAAACTTCATATTACTGAACATTTCCGGTTAATTTACAAGTGACAATTGTATTTTTAGGATCGTTGAGTGTGAAAGAGACGATTTTTACTTTTCTCCCTGAAGTATTATCGGTATTCAACGTAAGGGTTACTTTGGTTTTCTTTCCGGGTTTAATAATTGTTTTAGCGGGAACGACAGAAAGCATTTGATCGTCAGAAGTTTTTATTTTCCGGATGATAAGATCGGATTTGCCTGCATTCTGGATATAGATTTCCTGCTTTTTGGTCGTATTTTTTTTGAGGATACCTAGTTTGATTTCTGTTTCTGAAAATATAGCCTGGGGAGCATTTTGGTAATTATTCTTTTTAAAGGCTGAAAAATCTTCGCAGATGTTTGCTACGACTCCGAGTGAGCCTTTATCGCCGGCATCGGTTTCTATTTCCATCTGATCGTTGACAAATCCCCAATCCTTTTTTTGATCGGGGTAGTAGAGAATACGAACTTCCCCTTTTTCCCCGCTTTTCAATGTTTCCGGGATAACAGTGGCTGAGATATAATTTCCTGCCGGGTGAATGCTGATTTTAACCGGACGGGTTCCTGTATTGACGATATCCATCGATTTTTCCGCAATGGCGGTGTTATAAATACTGCCCAGGTTGAAGTAACTGGAACGGGTTTTGAGGGTACCGATGGAATGAGTATAATCTGCATACGGATCAGAGTTACCGGCAAAAACTTTCCCTTTGATAGCTAAAGAGACAATAGAGTTTTCTGCATTGGATTTCACCGTGATGGATTTCAGGAAAGAATTGAGACGGTTTTTGGGATTGAAACTCACTTTAATGCAGCCCGTTTCATTGGGTAAAATCGGTTTGCGGCTCCATTGCGGGGTGGCACAACCGCAACTGGGTCTGACTTCTGTCAGAATCAGCGGACCTTTTCCTGTATTTTTAAAAATAAAATCGTATGAGACGATACCGCCGCTTTCGCTGATATTTCCGAAATTATGTATTGTCGTTTCAAAATCTATTTTTGCCCTTTGTCCGAAGAGGAGGAGGGGAAAAAGAATAAATAATACTAAAATAACCCTTTTCATTTGTTTTCCTTTATTATTGTTGTTGTTTTCTATATAAAAGCCGGCGGAATGTCACAAAAGTAAAAATAGAAAAGAAAAAAGAAAAACAGAATTCAATGAAAAACGATAAATTAGGAATTTTTTAAGGGTAAAAAATAGAGAAATGGAGAAAATAAAAATTTGAAACAGACATAGAGTCCCCCCCCCCTATAACGAATAAAATTCCGGATAACCCTGCGTTTTCCAAAGGAAAAATTGGGACAGATAAAAATAAAGTGTATCTTTGCGGCGTTTAACGATATTAATTATTTAAAGATTTAGAAATTATGTATTTAACAGCGGAAAAGAAAGAAGAGCTTTTTTCTTCATACGGGAAGTCTAATAAAGATACTGGTTCTGCCGAATCTCAGATCGCTTTATTTTCCTACCGTATCAATCATTTAACTGAACATTTGAAGAGCAATCACAAGGATTTTGGTACACAACGTGCCTTGATCAAATTAGTAGGAAAGCGTAGAGCATTATTGGATTATCTGAAAAGAAATGATATTGAGAGATATCGTTCTATCGTTAAAGCGTTGAATTTACGTAAATAAGCATACGTTTCGGACAAACCCGGGATCTTCCCCGGGCTTGTTTTTATTAATACCTCCCTCCAAGCCTCCATTGCAATTTTAATTTAATCTGAATGTTTTTCTTCGGATCAAATTGCATATCTAATAAAAGAGTTCCGTTAAAATAAATTATTTTAACTGTTTGATTATGAATGTTATTGAAAAAAGTATTACTCTCCACGACGGAAGGGTAATTACCTTGGAAACAGGCAAGTTGGCTAAGCAAGCTGATGGTGCTGTGATGTTGAAAATGGGCAATACCATGATATTGGCAACTGTGGTGTCTGCTCAGGAAGCGGGTCCGGATGTGGATTTTATGCCATTATCGGTCGATTATAAAGAGAAGTTTTCAGCTATTGGGCGTTTCCCCGGAGGATTTACCCGTAGGGAAGGAAAAGCTTCGGATTATGAGGTATTGGTATCCCGTTTAATCGACCGGGCGTTGAGACCTTTATTTCCGGACGATTATCATGCGGAGACTTTTGTACAAGTGACTCTCTATTCGGCAGATCCGGAGTCAATGCCGGATTCATTGGCCGGATTGGCTGCTTCTGCTGCAATTGCTGTAAGCGATATTCCTTTCCACGGTCCGATTTCAGAAGTGAGAGTGGCCCGTATTCAGGGGGAATTTGTGATTAATCCGACCTGTTCGCAGTTGAAAGAGGCCGATTTGGATATTATGGTAGGGGCTACCTATGAAAATATCATGATGGTAGAAGGAGAAATGAGTGAAGTTTCGGAAAAAGAAATGTTGGATGCCATCAAGTTCGCTCACCTTGCAATTAAAGATCAGTGCCTAGTACAAAAAGAATTAGCCGAAGCGGTAGGGAAAGCAAAGCGTACTTATTGCCATGAAGTAAATGACGAAGAGTTGCGGAAAGATGTATGGGACAAATGTTATCAAAAGGCTTATGATGTTGCCCGTCAGTGCAATGCGGATAAGCACCTGAGGGGTGAGTTGCTGAACCGGGTATGTGAAGAATATATGGAAAGCTTGCCGGAAGAGGAAAGGGACGCCAAAAAGATGATGGTTGCCCGGTATTATCACGACGTGGAGAAAGAAGCGATGCGCCGGATGATACTGGACGAAGGAGTTCGGCTGGACGGACGGACTACAGAACAGATCCGGCCGATTTGGTGTGAAGTCGGTTACCTGCCCGGACCTCACGGTTCTTCCATTTTTACCCGCGGGGAAACGCAGTCTTTGTCGACGGTTACCTTAGGTACGAAACTGGACGAAAAAATTATTGACGAAGCTACTGAAAAAGGAAAAGAACGGTTTTTGTTGCATTATAATTTCCCTCCTTTTTCTACCGGGGAAGCAAAAGCCAGCCGGGGAGTGGGACGCCGGGAAATCGGACACGGAAATTTAGCTCACCGCGCATTAAAACGCATGATACCGGAAGATTTTCCCTATACGGTACGGGTCGTATCCGACATATTGGAATCCAATGGTTCTTCTTCTATGGCAACCGTATGTGCCGGGACTTTGGCTTTGATGGATGCCGGTGTTCCGATGAGAAAACCGGTGACAGGAATTGCTATGGGATTGATTACCGATAAAGGATGTGAAAAATATGCTGTATTATCGGATATTTTAGGAGATGAGGACCATCTCGGCGATATGGATTTTAAAGTGACCGGCACAGTAGACGGGATTACTGCTACCCAGATGGATATTAAAGTCGATGGTCTGCCTTATGAAATTCTGGAAAAAGCGCTGGAACAGGCTAGACGGGGACGTTTGCATATTATGAATATTATCCGGGAAACCTTGCCGGAACCTCGTCCGGAACTGAAGCCGCATGCTCCTCGTATTCAGACCATTATTATCGATAAAGATCAGATCGGAGCCGTCATTGGACCCGGCGGAAAGATTATCCAGGATATTCAGGAAAAATCAGGAGCTACCATTAATATAGAAGAAGTAGACAATAAAGGAATTATCGATGTTTCCGCTTCCAATGCTGATTCCATTAATATTGCTTTGGCCCGCATCCGTGCCATAGTAGCTAAACCGGAAGAAGGAGAAGTGTATGAAGGAATCGTGAAGTCGATTATGCCGTTTGGGGCATTTGTCGAAATTTTACCGGGGAAAGACGGATTACTCCATGTTTCGGAAATCGACTATAAACGTATAGAAAAGGTGGAAGATGTATTGAAAGAAGGAGATAAAATCCAGGTGAAATTGCTGGAGATAGATAAAAAAACCGGAAAATTGCGTTTGTCGCGGAAAGCTCTTTTGCCTAGACCGGAGCGGAGAGAAAACAATAAAAACAATTGATTTTTTTCAGCACCTTGAAATAAGGGGAATAAAAAAAGAGGCGTGAGCCTCTTTTTTGCGTTATAAGAAAAAGGAATTCAGCCCTATTTTGAAAGAAATCGTATCGAATGCTAAAGGGGAAATTAAAATTAATTTATCTTTGTATGCCTTAAAAGTATTGGGAAAATGGAAAACAGATTAAAAATAGGAATCACTCAGGGTGATGTAAACAGTATCAGTTATGAATTGATTATAAAAATGATGGCAGAAAACCGGATTTGTGAGATTTGTACACCTATACTGTACGGATCCTCTAAAGTGGCTGCTTACCATCGGAAAACGTTGAATATTGAGAATTTTAATCTGAACAGTATCCAGAATCCGCAGGAGGCTAATCCGAAACGGTGTAACGTAATTAATTGTGTGGATGATGCTGTAAAAGTAGAGTTGGGAAAAGAAACCCGGGAATCGGATGAAGTGGCCATGATTGCCTTGAAAGAAGCCCTGGATGCGTTGGATCATCAGGCTATAGATGCAGTTGTTGCGGGACCGCAGGGAGTGAAATCCTTTGAATTGGAAAATGCACAGGGATGTCCTGCTTTCCTGGCTGCCCGTTACGGGCTGAAAGATACAATGCCTCTGCTGGTGGGGACAAAGATGAAAATCGGTTTTGTTACGACACATATTCCTTTCAAAGAAATAACCCCTCATATCACTTTCGAGAATATCTGCCAGAAGCTGAATATGCTGGACAGTTGTTTAAAGAAAGATTTTACCATCCGGAAACCCCGGATAGCAGTGCTGGGCCTTAATCCCAATACGGTAGAGAACTGTACTTTCGGAGAGGAAGAACATAATATTATTATTCCGGCTTTGGAAAAAGCCCGGGAAAACGGTATTATGGCTTTGGGACCTTATGCTACAGACAGTTTGTTCAGTGGGATAGAATTTGAAAAATTTGATGCTATACTGGCCTTATACCACGATCAGGGCATGATCCCTTTTAAAGCCATAGAAGGATATGAAGGAGCTGTGTTAATGACCGGTTTACCGGTGGTATATACTTCTACTGTCACGGGTACAGCTTATGATATTGTAGGAAAGGGGATAGCGGATGAGTCGACTTTAAGAAATGCCCTCTATTTGGCAATAGATGTATATAATAACCGTATGCAAAACGAAGAATTAGGTGTCAATCCTCTTCAGCATTATGATGTAGCCGGTAATGCGAATGAAAGCGATATGAATGTAGAACAAATTGCAGGGGTGACTGAAGAAGTTGAAGATTAATATTTTGTTTTCCGGGCAAATTATTCGTCTATTTTTTCTGCGGGAACCGGTAGTTCATAGCGGGATTCGATGATTTCTCTGTCACTGAAAAAGAAAGCTGTTTCCCGGCTTGCATTTTCCTCACTGTCGGAAGCATGGATAGCATTCCGGGTTTTGCTTCCGGCAAATTGTTTCCGGATAGTTCCGGGGGAGGCTTTTGCAGGATCTGTGGCACCGATGAGTTTTCGGAAATCAGCTACTGCATTTTCTTTTTCCAGTACGGCGGCGACAATAGGGCCGGATGTCATAAAAAAACATAAATTGCGGAAAAAAGGACGTCCCTGATGTATATGGTAGAACTTTTCAGCATCGGAACGGCTGAGGTATAACATTTTCAGAGCCAGTATCCGGAATCCTGCCTGCTCAATAATGCGCAATATTTCTCCGGTATGTCCTCCTCCTACGGCATCGGGCTTTAAAATAGTGAAAGTCCTGTTTTTCATCACTCTTCTGTTTGGTTAACTGTAGGCAAAGTTATGAAATCCTCCCGGGAAAGAGCTTTCCGGATATGTTATTGTCTTATAAATGTTGTCAACAGACTTTATCAGTAGTCGCTCAGGTTTTCGAACATGGGCGTGCTCAGGTATTTTTCGGCCCGGTCCGGGAAAATGACAATGATATTGCCTTTTTCTATACGTTCGGCTGTTTTCAAAGCGGCGACCATGGCGGCTCCGCTACTCATACCTGCAAAGATGCCTTCTTCCGCGATGATGCGGCGGGCCATGGCGATAGCTTCTTCGCTTTCAACCATAATCTGCATATCTATACGCGAAGGATCGTAGATTGCCGGCACTATAGCTTCTTCCATGTTTTTTAATCCTTGTATATAATGTCCTTTAATGGGATGGGCACAGACGATTTTGATATCCGGTTTACATTGTTTTAAAAATTTTGAGATGCCCATTATAGTACCGGAAGTACCCAAAGCACTGACAAAGTAATCAATGCGGCCTTTCGTCTGTTGCCAGATTTCTATGGCTGTATTTTCATAGTGCGCCTGATAATTACCGGCATTGGAGAATTGATCCGGCATAAAGTATTTGCCGGGGTTTTCTTTCACCAGTTTGCGGGCTTTGCGGATGGCTCCGTCCGTGCCTTCAGCTGCCGGGGTGAGAATGACCTTACCCCCGTAAGAGCGGATAATTTTACGGCGTTCTACAGAGACCGCTTCACTCATAACGATTTCTACAGCATATCCTTTTACAATACCGATAATGGCCAAGCCGATTCCTGTGTTTCCGGAAGTCGGTTCGATAATGGTTTTCCCTGGGGAGAGTTTTCCTTCCTGTTCCGCTTGTTCTATCATCTGGACGGCAATGCGGTCTTTTATGCTGCCGGTCGGATTAAAACCTTCCAATTTAGCGAAAATACGGACGTCTTTTTTAGTACATAGTCTGTTTATCCGGACCAGGGGGGTGTTGCCTATGGTCTCGAGTATATTGTTCTTTATCATCAGTGTGTGGTTTTAACAAGTTTCAGCAACAATTTCGGCAATGTCTTTAACGGGTATGGCATCGGGTTTTTTAGCAAATGTCTTTTTACAGAGTGGACAAGCTGTTACGAGAACGTCTGGTTTATAAGAGGCGTAGATGCGTAAAGCGTCTGTACTGATGCGGTAACGCTGTTCTCCGGAAATATAGGTATTGGCCAGAGATCCTCCGCAGCACAATGAATTCCGGTCGTCATAAGGCGTATCTATTTTCTGACTTACCGTTTGGAGAATGCGACTGGGGGCAGCGTAGACATTGCTTCCCCGGCCTAGTTCACAGGGATTGTGGAAAACGGTACGGAGGGCGGAAGGTACGATCTTCAGACAGTGGTTCCGGATCAGGTAATCGATATATTCTGTGTGGTGCATGACCTGCATTTGCAGTCCGTATTCCTCTTTAAACGTTTTGTAACATATAGGACAGGAGGTAACCAGGATTTCTGCTTTTGAAGCTTCTATAATGGCTTTGTTTTTTTCCAGGATGACTGAAGCGGCGCTTTGATTTCCGGAAAGCAGCATCGGACGCCCGCAGCATACTCCGCCGTTTTCATCTATAAAAGTATACGAAACATTTGCCTTTTTGAAAATGGAACGCATGGCTTGTATGACACTGGGGGTGAGGTGTCCCATACAACCTGCAAAATAAGCTGCTTTGGCCGGGGAAAAGGATGGAAGCTTGACATAGCTGTACGTATCCTTCGTAATCCGGATCAGATCCGGACGTTTGCTTAAACGTAAGGCATTATGGCGGATGTCGACCGGACAACTGGCCTCACAGCGGCCACACATCAGGCAATTTTCCCGTTGTACGGTGTAATCTCTCCGATGGCGTATTTTTTTCAGAAAATATACCGCCTGGGTATCATTCAGGCCGAGGGAGGTATTCAATTGACAGCGGTCGATGCAAATTCCGCAGCGGGAACAGGAAAAGACCTGGATTTCACTGAAAGCATTGAAAGTTTTCCCTTGACGGATTCCCCAGTTTTTGAGGAAAATATATACCACTTCTGTGGGGATATGCATATACCGGGAAAAAGGCAGTAGCAGGAAAAATAAACCCAGAACGGAAGAATAGGCCCACCATGCCGGATAAGCCAGGGTATCCAGGGGTAAAAATGTAGCGAAAGCGTCACCTGCTGTGTGGGTCAGGAAACTGCCCCCTCCGCGGAGCCCGCTGGTGAAACTTTCGGCTAAGAACCGAAAGGGGAAAATGAGCCATAGAACCGTCAGAATCAGTAAATCCAAAGGTCTGTGACGGGTCGTTTTTTTCAGTCCTACCACCCGGGAAGAAATCCGTTTGGCCAAAGCCAGAAAAAGTCCGGACAGGATGAATAATAAAATCAAGTCCATGATAAAAGCAAAGACATTGCTGTAAGGAAAGGTTTCATTTGCCGGATGAAAATAACGGAAAAAGATGGCAAAATAAGGGGGATTGAAAGCACTGGTGTGGTAAACCATCGATTCTGTTTTCCCTACTACAATCAGTAAAAACCAACCCAGAGCAAAACACATATGCATATACCCCAGAAAAGGATTTGTCCGGAATATTCTATGGTGAACCAAACATTCTAGAACAGTTTCTTTTGTCGCTTTCAGGGTTTTGATACTGAACATCCCTTTTAGAATCAGTTTCTTTTCCGGCCGGGAAAAACTCCTGATCCATCTGATGTATTTGATGATTAAAAAAATAATCAATATGTTCAGACCGATAGTAAAAGGAAGTACAAAATGATCGTAATACATAGAATGCTTTCTATTGGATATAAATGATAAATTTATTTTCTCAGGTATTGTATCATAGTCAGTATCATTTTCCGGGTATCTACTCCTCGCGGGCACACCAGCAGACACTTGCCGCAAAGCATACATTTAGATAAATTCTTCGCTGCTTCCTGATTTTCTCCTCTTTTTACCAACATTTGCAGTTTCCGGATATTGAATTCCGTCAGGTTCCCGGCTGTGCACGTTGCCGTACAGCCTCCGCAACCGATACAGAGCTTCGTACTGGGTACTTTCTCTGCTATATAAGCTGAGAAAGATTTATCGTTTTTATCGTAATCGATACTTCTGGTTTCCGATATGGAGTACCCCCAAAGTGTTGTCATGTGGTTCGGTTATTTAAAGGATTGATTCTGTTTTAAGTAGGCTGCTATTGCCCAGGCTGCGGAACGGGCATCTGTAAGGGTATCCGTCAGGTTCATCGGAGCTGTAGCGCAGCCGGCCAGAAAAACCCCTTCCTGATTACTCAGGTTGGTTCCGTAATGCGGATCTGCCGCTTGGATAAATCCGTTGGGAGACTGTTTTAACGACAATTGCCGGGCAGCTTTCCGGCTGCCTTCAGAAGCTTCCATGCCGACCATAAGGACCAGAAGGTCGAGGGTCATCCTGAGCGGCTTTCCGATAAGCGTGTCTTCCACTTTTATGACAAGTTGTTTATCGAGGTTTTCAGCGGCCTCGGAGAGTCTGCCCCTGACAAATTTAATATTGTATTTTTCCTGGGCTTCCCGGTACATTTCTTCATAACCGGGCCCGAACATACGCATGTCCATATAAAAACAGAAAATCTCGGCTTCAGGAATAAATTCCCGCACTTCAATTGCTTGTTTTACAGCGGTGATACAACACAACTTGGAACAATGATAATTGCATATTTTTTCGTCTCTGGAACCCACACAGTGGATGAATCCGATGCGTTTGGGACTTTTTCCATCCGGTAATTGGAGGGAATGATTGGAAAAAAAGTTTTCGAGTTCTACAGAAGTAATGACGTGATTGTACACTCCATAGCCATATTCTTCTTTCCGCTGGGCTTCGAAAAGTTTAAAACCGGTGGTAATCAGTAAAGCATCCCCTTCTAAAAGTCCCCGGTCACTCAAAAGCACTGAAAATTGCCCTTGGGCCGTCTTTTGCAGGTTGTGGGCTTCCGTGTTCAGGTGTAAATGGATATTGGGATGATTCAGGTTTTCATGTAACAGCTTACAGATTTCCTGTGCATTTTTCCTGTCGGGAAAAAGTTGATACCAATTATTTAAATTTCCGCCTGTCGTATTTTCCTTTTCGATCAAATCTACCTGAATGCCTTCGTTTGCAAGCCGGAAAGCAGCTTCACAGCCCGCCGGGCCACCGCCGATAATGATTACCTTCATAGATTACAGGTTTATGGTTTCTCACTATTCAATTCTCATTTGTCTGTATATTGGCCTGACCATACCAAAAATTAAAATATCCGGAAAGCCGGAAAGATAAGGGAAAGACTGATTTTAAAATAGAATTCAGTTTTCTGCCTCTCTTTGGGAATTTGTTTTTTCCTATTTTACTTTTAAATAAGTGGGACAGGCGGGTTCCCCCAGCGAATCCCCCCTTATATTCCGGTATTTGGCATCGCGCTCATATTCAATTCCCATTTTGTCCAATAAGGGTTCTACTGCTACCTGGTGCATTTGTAAACCGATTTCCCAGGGATCATATCCCAGTACCAAAGCTGCCAGTTCTTCGTATGTAAGCACCGGTATACCATACCCGTCAGGGCCGTATGTAATTCCCTCCATTTCACTGATCGTATATTGCCATTTGTCCAGAAACATTCCGCATCCTGGGCAATTTGTCAAAATAAAATCCGGTTCGTACTCCTGCATGGATTCGAATTTTTTCTTTGAATTGGCTACGGAAAACCCCCGGTTTGCCATTACCAGGTAATTCCGGAAACCAAATCCGCAACAATGACGCCGTTCCGGGTAATCTACCGGTTCTCCCCCCCAGGCCTCTATCAGTCCGGAAAGAACCGCCGGAAATTCTGCACCTCCAATTCCTTTAGAAGGAAACATCTTGGCATAATGGCAGCCGATGTGATCCACTCCTCTCAACGGCCGTCCGCTATGTACATCTTTCAGAGAATAAACCGCCAATTCAGCTATATGCTGACGGAATTTGTAGATGATATCCGATGTATGAGCCAGATTTTTAGGCTTTTTAAATTCTCTCCTCGTGGCTTTCCATAAAAAATCCCGGATTTTTTCCTCTATTTCGGGATGATGTTCCCAGGTGTCCAGAATTTCAGTATATATTCCGAATGAGGTGATGCAGGAAGGCGTTATATTTTCATAACCAGCTTCTGTCATTAAGGCAAAATGCCGCGCTACGACAGTCATAATTGTTTCTATCGGGACTACGTCCGAATGATAACCGATTCCGGTGCAGGTGGTATGCCGGGCATCTTCCAGTACATCTTTGTGTAATTTATTCCGGAGAATATCCAGATAAGCCCATTCGGAACCGGGAAAGAACGTCTGACGGATACAACTGCGCGCATAGAAGTATTTATCGTCGGCAATTTCTTTCTGATAGTCTTTCCATATTTGTTGTTTCCCTAGTAAATTCATATATTCTTACCTCTTCCGGTTGTTTTTATTCGCTGTGAGAACCGTTGTTTTCCGTATAAACAGACATAAAATATTGTTCTATGTCTTTTCCCGATTCTTTGGCTTTTTCTTCCGAACACTTTTGGATGTGTTGTAAAAAGTCTGTTCCTCCTGTAATGTCGAAAATTCTATGGAGTTCTTCCATACTCTGCTCATCCACTTGCCTTAATGCTCCGGGACCCGGTTTGCGGTAGTTGGCATGCACCCGCTCGTAAACATCGTCCAGGTGGGCATAGATCCATTCCCATACCGGACCTTGTTCGGGATGCATTTCCGGTTTCACAATGTCTGGCGTCACGCAATATCCTCTTTCCAGTATATTGGTATCTATTACCTTTTTTAAAGCATATTGCTGCCTGCCTTTTTCAGAACAGGTGAACGTCCCCTCGTCCTGGGCCAGCTTCCGCAAGGCCATAATGATTAATCCGGGCGTATTCCCGCGGGGACAGCGGGTTTTACAGGACATACATTCCCCGCAATACCAGATCACGTCCGACTTTATGAATTGACGTATCACTTCCTCGTCATTCCGTTGTACCGAATCGACAATAATCCGGGGATCGTAATTGTAGAATTCGGCAGCGGGGCAAATAGCCGTACATACACCGCAATTCATGCAACTATTCATCCCTTCTCTGTAATGGATATCCTTTTTAAGTTTCTCAATCAATGTACCCATATCCTTTGTTTTTACTGTTCCCGGTTTCAGGACACCATATTACGTATGCAAAATTATATTTAAAAAATCTGGTGTTAAAGTGAGTAAATGCTTATTGTGAATGTGTATTTATACTTAGGCCATCTGTTATCGAATAACTTAGTTATATATGGGTAATAAAAGCATCGGTCCCGGTCAGAAAATATTATCGGAATCTTCAGCTAAAACAGGTTTTTCCTATCCTAGTTCGGTTTTATTTTCCTTTTTGCTTCCCCGTACTTTTTGAAATACATCCTGGGAATGAAACTTCCTTCTTCTTTTTCTGAAGTTATAACTGTTCGTATGACATCCAGCAGCCGGAGGCAGTAGTATTTATCATAACCGCAATATTTGATTTAACCTGCCGTCAAACTTTTTATTCAATACAGGGAATTAAGTTTAGAAAAATAAAACAATTCAGGAATATAAAATTATATATAATTTTATTGTTTTTTGTTAATTAACTGTATAATTGTTTATAATCATTCATTGTTTAGAAATACCTGTAAAATTTGATTTTATCCTTATAATGGAGAATGGAAGCATTAAAGAAGTTAAGCGATCAGATTTTATAAAAAATGCAAGTAATTCATTTGATAGCATATGACCAGATAGTTTATTTATACTGCTTTACGTTTTCTTTCAGAAAGAAATGGGAGTCCGTAAAACTTTCGGGGCAAATGGAAAAGATTTAATTTCTTTGTTATTAAAAAATTTTCTTCCGGCAACTCTCACAGCATTTGTCCTTTCTATTCCTTTGATTTATACGTTTGCGACCTATTTCGATAGTCAGTTCGCTTACAATAGCGGTATACCTTTAAATCTGTTTTTGGTCAGCTTATTCTATGTTGTTGTAATAATAGCGGTAGCTGTTAGTTAACATTATTATCAGATCGTAAAATTAGCTATTATCCGTATCTTGAAACAGGATTAAAAGATGTTTCATTTTAACTTCCTACTTTTTATGTAAGAAATTAACCCGTTAAATGTCCCTCGTAAGAAAGAAAAAATCAGAAATTTAAATGTTTTGTAACTCTTATGACTTTCAGACGTAGATAAAGAGTGTATTAATTATTAAAATTTAAGAGAATGAATAAGTCAGTAAAGGGAACCTTAACCGAGCAAAATTTATTAAAGGCTTTTGCCGGTGAATCTCAGGCAAAAAACAGATATACTTTTTTTGCAGAGGTAGCTAGAAAAGAAGGCTATGAGCAGATTGCCGGTATTTTTTACGAGACGGCTTTGCAGGAAGAAACCCATGCCAAACGTTTTTTCAGTTATCTGGAAGGAGGCATGGTGGAAATTACTGCCGCTTATCCGGCCGGAGTAATATTAGAGACAGCTTATAATTTGCAGGAAGCTGCCGAGGGGGAATTCGACGAATGGCATAATCTTTATCCCGTGTTCGGACAGATTGCTGCTGACGAGGGATTCAGTGCTGTAGCTGCTCTTTTCAGACATGTTACGGAAGTGGAGAAAATGCATGAAAACCGTTATTTGAAATTATTGGATAACCTGCGTTCCGATATGGTTTTCTCCCGTCCGGAAGAAGTCAGATGGTATTGCCGGAAATGCGGATACGTACATGTTGGTAAAACGGCTCCTAAAATTTGTCCTTCCTGTTTACATCCGCAGGCTTATTTTGAATTATTCCCGGATAATTATTGATCCCTGAAATCATAAAAGTGCCAATCTTTGAAATGCATCTGGACGGTTAAACAGACTGTCGGATGCATTTTTCAGTATAATTGTTTTGATACGTCTTTTGCCGGTTTTTAAGGTGTTTTATCCGGATTGTATTTATAATTCAGGACGTTATAACAGATAAATAAAATCTGGTTTTGCTGAGGAGGGTTACGCTTGACGGATTTCCTGTTTTCGTGCGGCAAAGATTCAGCTGACCTTCGCCTTAACTGTCTTTCCTGTATCTGCAGGATGCTGTGATTCCCGGACGGGAGAAAGAAGGGACAGTTACTTCCGGCATCCACAATACGATCCCTGATATTGTTACCCTCCGTCGTCTCAAAC